>NZ_JBSFNF010000020.1:0-128415 GCF_053586955.1 Nocardia sp. NPDC003726
CGCCGCCCGATCCAACTTCCCCACCGGCGTCAACGGAATCTCATCCAACACCATGATCGACGCCGGAATCATGTACGCGGGCAACGACTCGGCGATGAAGTCGAACAGCGCCGCGGTGTCGAATTCGGCCCCGACGCCCACCGCGTGCGCCTCCGGCAGCACATAGGACACCAACATGGTCGTGCCGTTCTGCTGCCGCTTGCCCAACGTCACCGCGAACTCCACATCGGGGTGGCGGCTGAGCGCGTCATCGATCTCGCCCAGTTCGACGCGGAAGCCGCGCACCTTCACCTGGAAGTCGGAACGTCCGAGGACCTCGATGCCGCCCCCGGCCAGCCTGCGGGCCAGGTCGCCGGTGCGGTACATGCGTGACCCGGGATTGCCCGCTTCGCCGCCGAAAGGGTTGGCCACGAAGCGCGCCGCGGTGAGCCCTCGCCGGTTCAGATAGCCTTCCGCCAGCGCGGGACCGGACAGATACAGCTCACCGACCACTCCGGCCGGGGCCGGGCGCAATCGGGAATCCAGCACGAACAGGCCGAATCCCGGTATCGCGTTGCCGATGGTGATCGTCTCGCCCGCCACGAGCGGCGCACTGCTGGTCGCGATGACCGTGGCCTCGGTGGGGCCGTAACCGTTGATCATCGCGCGGCCGTTCCCGCTCCACCGGCTGACCAGGTGCGGGCCGAACCGGTCCCCGATGACCATCACGACGCGCAGATCGTCCAGGCCGGCCGGGTCGACCGATTCCAGCGCTCCCGGTGTGATCAGCATGTGCGTGACGTGTTCGCGGCGCAGCAGATCGGCGAGTTCGAACCCGCCGAACACCGTCGGCGGCGCGATCACCAGGGTGGATCCGGTGGCGAAAGCCAGCAGCAGTTCCAGCACCGAGACATCGAAGTTCGGCGAGCAGATGTGCATCACCCGCGAGCCTTCGGTGACGTCGTAGCGCTCGCGTTCGGACGCCACCATCGCGCCCAATCCGGAGTGGGTGACCACGACACCCTTCGGCTTGCCGGTCGAACCCGAGGTGAAGATGACGTAGGCGGGATGCTGCTCGGTGAGCGGCCGCACCCGATCGGCATACGAAACCGGGTGCGCGGGCCGCTGCGCGATCCGCTCCTGGTCGCGTGGGTCGTCGAGGTCGATCCACGGGATGGACGTGCCGAGCGCTTCACGGTACGCGGAGGTGGTCAGGCCGAGCGCGGCTCCGGAATCGGACACCATGTAGGCGATCCGCTCGGGCGGGTAGGTGGGATCGATCGGCACGTAGGCGGCGCCCGTCTTGGCGATCGCCCACACCGACAACACCGACTCGATGGAGCGCCGGATACCGATGGCCACCACGTCACCGGGGCCGAGGCCACGGTCGATCAACTCCCGTGCCAGCCGAGACGAGGCTTCGTCGAGCTCTCGATAGGTCAGCTGGGCGTCATCGGCGGGGTCACCTGTCGGATTGAACCGGATCGCCACGGTGTCGGCGGCGGACTCCACCGCGGCCGTG
Source organism: Nocardia sp. NPDC003726 (assembly GCF_053586955.1). NCBI lineage: Bacteria > Bacillati > Actinomycetota > Actinomycetes > Mycobacteriales > Nocardiaceae > Nocardia > Nocardia sp. NPDC003726. The sequence goes on from NZ_JBSFNF010000020.1 coordinate 1,502, forward strand.
AGCAGTTGCCCGAAGAGTAGACCGCCGGAACGGCGACGGCGGTTTCCACGCGCAGAACGGCGGTCCATCTTCATTTTCCGTGCTCTCCTTCAAGTGGTGCCGGCACTCGCGGCCGTACACCAACGATCCAACCCACAACCTCGCTACTTGCTCGCAATGGTGTCGCAGACAGCCTGCGGGCACGCTCGCGAGCAGCCCCGGACCGTCTGGTCCCGTCGGGACAGTACACAGCCGGTAACCCGCTTACGGCACGGCATACTGCGGCGCCGGCGAATTATGCTGTGTCTCACACCTTTCACTGATCAAGTGTGCCAACGCGGCGCGACTCAGACGATGATTCCGGTCGACCCGCTCGACTGGCTCCCCGAACTCCATCGCGAGGATTTCTTCCCCCACTTCTGAGATGGCAAGCCGATCAGGCTATCTCACGCCCCCCGGTGCCGTAGTCGCGGGACCTCGCTCGTGCTCCGACCTCGATGATCCTTCGGATTCGCGTCCGCGGCATCAGGGGAGTGCGCAGGCGGGGCCGCCGCCGGAACCGTCGATTTACCCGGCGCGCAACATCCGCAGCAGCAGGCACAGCGGTCACGTTGCCGATCCGGACGCGACCGACCCCGTTTCCGCGAGGGACGCCTCCGGCTGGATCGGCGCGGCGTGTGCGGTCGCCAGTGGTGCCAGGAGTGTGGCCGTCGCGAGGGTGCCCGCGGTGATCGCCTTCATGGGGACGAGTATTCGGCGAACTCCTCCGTCCCGCACGACCCTATTCATCGGGGCGCGGCGCACGCCATCGGGCCCGTGTCAGCGGCTGCCCGTCGGCATCAGTGCGAACCCAGCGGCTGCAACGACCACGATGTCGCCTCGATCGGCACCGCCGCGGCGGATCGCGCCACGCGGCCGGTCTTGGATCCGGTGAGGAATTCGGGATCGGTTCCCATGATGACGCGGCCTTCGCTGTTGACCAGCACCACTCGCCGACCGAATGCCCGGAATCGGGGCAGCAGGACTTCCTCGATCGAAGCGACCGGCACATCGGCGCCGGCGATTCCGAGGAAAGCGCCGGAATCGATCGTCACCGGTATCGCGAAGGTGCAGACATATTGATCGGTACACGCGTAATCGAGGCACGGGCCGTGTACCCAGCGCCGACCCTGGTCGCGCGGAATCGCGAACCATTCCATGGTCGTGTAGTCGTAGAAGTATTCACTGTGGGGATTCAGTTCCAGCACAAGGCGTTGCGATCCGGTCGCGGTGCCGAGAAACCACCATTCCAAGTATCGGGGGCGATCCGCCAGAACGCCGTCAGCCATCACCACGCCCGCGCTTTCGAGCAATTCTCCGCGGCGCTCCAGTTCGCCGACAATGGTGTCGCGCAGCGGTGCGAGATCCGTCGACCGCGGCGGGCGCTGCGCCTTCGCGGTGTAGCTTCCCCATAGCGTCGTCAGCGCGTCTCCGATGAAGCCCAGCGATCGGTAGATCTCCTCGGCCAATTCCGTGACGGCGTGAACGAGCGATTCGACGGTCACCGGGGCGCGAGAACTATCGGTATCCCTCATCGATCAACTGAGCTCCAAGCGTAAGGCGACGAGGCGGCGGATGCGTGATTCGGTTTGTGATTCTGCCAGTTCTCTGGCCCGGATGTCGTCTTCTCTTTCGATCGCGTCCACCAGGTCGCGATGAGCGGTGGCTTCGGCCGCCGGATCGAGTTTCAGCCGGGGCAACCAGAGCAAGGCGGAGAGTTCCGTCTGCAGCGCCACTTGGGCGCGGGTCAGACGGGTGGATTGCGCACACACCGCCATCTCGATATGGAAGCGGCTGTCGGCCCTGCGCGCCGAAATGGGCTCGCTGCTGACCTGTAGCCGGTCGGCCAGGGAACGCAGCCGTGCGATATCGGCCCGCAACCCACGGCGGGCGGCGAACACCGCGGCGGCTCCGGTGACGGCGAAGTGTTCGTCCCCGAGATCGCGCAATTCTTGAACGCTCATTTTCCTCAGACGCGCCAACGCGGTGCCCTCGAGGATTTCCGCCGCGCCGCGGATGAAGCTGCCGCCGCCGCGTCCGCGCTTGGTCTGCACAATGCCCTGCTGCCGGAGTACGGCCAGCGCCTCCCGTAGCGTCATCGTGGAGACGCCCAATTGGTTGGCGAGGTCGGTCTCACTGGGCAACTGCTGGCCGTCGACCATCAGGCCCAGACTGATGGCGGCGCAGAGTCGCTGCACCACGGCCTCGGTCTTCGGGCCGCCACCCTCGAGGGGGGCCAGCACGGCGCCGAGCGCGGTCAATCCGGCGCTCTCCTGCTTGGACAACGCGACTCCTCGCGTGGAATGTAACTCGATCCTAGCCAACGAACACTTGAACTATGAACTCTCGAGTTAGAGGTCAGTATCGCTGATCCGCGCTCTCCCGGTCGCGGCAGGATTGCCCCCCTTGTGCTCGGCTAACTTAACGCAATCCTTACCTGGCACCCGTTGAACTATGAAATCTAATGTCTTATGTTCAAACCCGTGCAACTGTCTTTCCTGGCACCGGGACGCGGCGGCGTCACGAACAGCCCTAGCGTCCACCGACGGTCACCCCGTCGCGGCCGTGCCGAGGCGTCGCGGCGGGGGCTGCGAACGGTGGGCGACGGTCGGCACGACTACAGGCAAATGGTGCGGAGCCACGGTGTCCGCGATGGATGACGTGCGCCATACCGAAGTCGACGGTGTTCGCGTGACCTGGCGTTTCGTACAGCATCACCTGATCGCGATCGTGGCCGTCCACAACGCCTCCGACGCTTCGCCCGTGGTCTCGTTCGGCCCGGGCAGCTATCCCGACCTCGCGCAGGCGCGTGAGCTTCTTCCGGAACTGGCGCGGCTGTGGGACGCGGTGCGCCGCGAATTCTGGGCGAAACTCATCCCGCCGTTCGGGCAGACAGCTTGGGCGTGACCCGGCTTCCGCCACGTCGGCGCGCGCATCGCCTGGACCTGCGCCCCGCCACCCGTGGCCGCTCGGACCGGTCGAGCCGGTGCTTGCGGCTGCGCGCCCGGCTTCGAGGCCGGGCGCGCAGCGTCGTACCCGCGCGGGAACCGGATCTCAGTCCCGCGTGATGGCCCCGTCCACGCGCCGCCAGATGCCGAGCGGGTTGTCCGCGCGGATCTCGTCGGCGAGCAGGTCGTCGGGGACGTTCTGGTAGGCGACCGGGCGCAGGAAGCGCTCGATGGCGCGGCTGCCGACAGAGGTGGTCGATGGCGCGCTGGTCGCGGGGAACGGGCCGCCGTGAACCACCGCGTGGCCGACCTCCACCCCGGTGGGCCAGCCGTCGAACAGCACCCGGCCCGCGATCAGTTCCAGCCTGCCGAGCAGGGTCACGGCGAGCTCGCGATCCGAGGGCGCGGCGTGCACCGTGGCGGTGAGCTGGCCCTCGAGCTCGTCCACCAGGGCGGCGAACTGCTCATCGCCGGTCACCCGGACGATGATCGAGGCGGGCCCGAACACCTCTTCCTGCAGTTCGCGGTCGGCGCGGAAGCGCTCACCGGTGGTCACGAACAACTGCGGCACGCCGGTGCACACCGCCTCGGCGCCGGCGCCCTTCGCGACGGTTCGCACGGCGTCGGTGGCGGCCAAGCGGCGTACGCCCGCGTCGAACGCGGAGGCGATGCCCGCGTTCAGCATCGGCGCGCCGGACGCGGCGGCGACCGCGGCGCTCGCCGCCGCGACGAAATCGTCCGCTCCGGGACCGTCGGCCAGGAAGACCAAGCCGGGGCTCGTGCACAGCTGCCCGACGCCGGTGGTCAGGGAGGCGACGAATTCGGCGCCGAGCCGCGCTCCGTGCTCGGCCAGGGCGCCCGGCAGCACGAACACCGGATTCACGCTGGACATCTCCGCGAACACGGGGATGGGTACCGGCCGCGCCGCGGCCGCCGCGACGAGCGCGAGCCCCGCCCGTCGCGACCCGGTGAAGCCGACCGCCCGGATGCGTGGGTCGCGCACCAGCGCCAAGCCGGTCTCCACGCCGCCGTGGACCAGCGAGAAGGTGCCCTCGGGCAGGTCGTGCTCCCGTACGGCCGCACGCACCGCGCGGCCCACCAACTCGGAGGTGCCCGGATGGGCAGGATGGGCCTTCACCACCACCGGCGCGCCCGCCGCCAGCGCGGAGGCGGTGTCGCCGCCGGCCACCGAGAAAGCCAGGGGGAAGTTGCTCGCCGCGAACACCGCGACCGGGCCGAGCGGGATGCGGCGCTGGCGCAGGTCGGGTTTGGGCAGCGGGCTGCGCGCCGGGTCGGGCCGGTCCAGCCGGGCGCCGGTCCAGCTGCCCTCCCGCACCACCTCGGCGAAGAGCCGGAGCTGGCCGGTGGTGCGGCCGATCTCGGAACGCACGCGGGACTCGGGGAGTCCGGTCTCGGCGATCACCCGGTGGACCAGGGCATCGCCGAGCGCATCGATTTCGCGCGCGATGGTGTCCAGGAACGCCGCGCGCGCGTCGAAGCCGGTATGCCGGTAGCGCTCGAAGGCGGCCGCGGCCAGTTCGGCGGCGCGGGCGACCGTCGCGGCGTCGGCTTCGCCGTACACCGGGTCGAGGTCGGCGCCGGTCGCCGGATCCGTCGCCCGGAACGCTCCGGCTGCGCCGTGGACGTCCACGGCGCCCACCAAGTTGGCGCCGGTCAGAAGTGCGGCATCGGTGTGTGCGGTGGTCATCAGCTCACTTTCTTCACAAGGTCGGCCAGCTCGGCGAGTTCGACTTCGTCGAGGTCGGTCAGCGGGCTGCGGACCGGGCCGGCCGGGCGTCCGATCACTTTCATGCCCGCCTTGATGATGCTCACCGCGTAGCCCGGCTTCCGGTTGCGCAGGTCGCAGTAGGGAATCACGAAGTCGTTCAACGCGGTGCGCACGAACTCGGTGTCGCCCGCCCGCAGAGCCCGGTAGAAGGCCAGCGCGAATTCCGGGACGAAGTTGTAGATCGCCGAGGAGTAAGTGGTGACGCCGAGGGCCAGGTACGGCAGCGCGAACATCTCCGCGGTCGGCAGGCCGCCCACGTAGGTGAGCCGGTCGCCCAGAGCGGCGTAGATGCGGGTCATCTGCTCGATGTTCCCGATGCCGTCCTTGAATCCGACCAGGTTCGGGCACCGGTCGGCGAGTTCGGCGACGGCGGTCTCGGTGTAGGCGGCGTTGGCCCGCGAATAGATGATCACGCCCAGCTCGGTGGCCGCGCACACCTGCCGGACGTGCGCGACCAGTCCCTCCTGGCTGGCCTCGGTGAGGTAGGGCGGCAGCAGCAGGATCCCGTGCGCGCCCGCGCGTTCGGCCGCGCGTGCCATCTCCACGGCGGTGGCGGTGCCGTATCCGGCCGGTGCGATCACCGGCAGCCCCTCGGGCGCCTCGGCCACCGCGGCGGTGACCACCTGCTCCACCTCGGCAGGGGTCAGCGAGAAGAATTCGCCGGTGCCGCCCGCGGCGAAGAGGCCGGAGGCGTCGTAACCGCCGAGCCAGGCGATGTTCTCCCGGTAGGCGGCCTCGTCGAAGGAGCCGTCGGCGCGCAGATGGGTGACCGGGAAGGACAGCAGCCCGGAGCCGAGCTTGCGGGCGATGTCCTGCGGTGCGGCAGTGGTCATGGGGCTCTCCTGTTCGATGGGCCGTGTGAGCCCACCCTAGGAACGACTTATGATTCACGTCCAACACTGTTTGCATATCTTTCAATACAAGGTCGGTATCGAATGTTCACCTTCGTGCAGCTCACCCACTTCGTGGCCGTCGCCGAGGAACTGCACTTCGGACGCGCCGCCGAACGCCTCCGGATGACCCAGCCGCCGCTGAGCAGGCAGATCCAGCTGCTCGAGAAGGAAGTGGGCGCCGAACTGTTCGACCGTGCCAATCGCACCGTGCGGCTCACCCGGGCCGGTCAGGCGTTCCTGGTGGATGCCCGCCGCCTGTTGCAACAGGCCGAGCGCGCGACTTTGGCGGTGCGCCGGGTCTCGGCGGGCACCGGCGGCGTGCTGCGTGTGGGTTTCACCGGGGCCAGCGTGCACTCCGGCCTGCCCTTGGTGCTGGCGACCGCCCGTTCGCTACTGCCGGACGTCGACGTGGAACTGCGCGAACTGGTGACGATGGACCAAGTGGAGGCGCTCTCGGACGGATCGCTGGATCTGGGCATGGTGCGCCCGCCGATCACCCGGCCCGATCTGACCGCCCGTACGTTCGTGCGGGAGGGCCTGATCGCCGCGTTGCCCGGCGGGCATCCGCTGGCGGCGTCGTCCGAGCCGCTGCCGGTCTCGGCGTTGCACGGCGCCGACATGGTCATGCATGCGCCGGTCGAGGCGCGCTACTTCCACGAATTGGTGACCAGCGTGCTGCACGCCGCGGCGGTGGTGCCGGTGGTGACCCAGTACATGACCCAGGTGCACAGCATCCTCGCTTTGGTCAACCTGGGGTGGGGCGTGGCGCTGGTGCCCGAATCGGCGGCGGGAATGCGATTCGACAACGTGCGGTACCGGCCGCTGGCCGAAGCCGGGAAGGCGGTCGAACTCGATCTCGTCTGGCGGCAGGACAACGAGAACCCGGCCCTGGCCCGCTTGCTCCACGGGCTGGAGCAGCAGGCCGAACCGTCGTCCGATACCTTTCCTGTATCGATTCATCCGTAAATAGTGTTGGACGGGAATCGTGCCTGCTCTCTAAGTTCGGTGCTGTGAGGCGAGTCACTCGCCCCGATGATCTCTTCCCACAGCACCGCGCAGCGCGGTGGTGGTTCGACCGAAAGGAGTGGACGATGTCGTTCACTCGGCAGCCGACGGCAGAACTGGATGCGGCCGTATCAAAGTTCTTTCGACGCGTCGTTCCGCTGTTCATCGTCATGTTGATCTGCAATCAAATCAACCGAGCCAATATCGGTTACGCCCGCGAATACCTCGAAGCGGACGTCGGCATCGGCGCCGCCGCGTACGGGTTCGGCGCGGGCGTGTTCTTCATCGCCTACGCGCTGTTCGAATTGCCGAGCAACGTGATGATGGAAAAGTTCGGCGCCAGGATCTGGCTCACCAGGATCATGGTCAGCTGGGGGTTGATCTCCGCGGCGATGATGTTCGTGCAGAACGCGACGATGTTCTACGTCCTGCGGTTCCTGCTCGGCGCCGCCGAGGCGGGATTCTTCCCCGCCGTGATCTTCTACCTGGCCAAATGGTTGCCCAACAGCCACCGCGGACGCGCCACCGCGCTCTTCGTCGCCGGATCGTCGATCGCGGCCGCGATCTCGGGGCCGCTGTCCGGACCGCTGCTTTCGCTCGACGGCGGCGGCGGGCTGCACGGCTGGCAATGGATGTTCGGCATCGAGGGAATGGTCTCGGTGATCGTCGGCTGTATCGCCTTCTTCTTCCTCGATTCCCGGATCGAGGACGCGAAATGGCTGACGGCGGGGGAACGAAAAGCATTGAACGAGACCATCGCCGCGGAGGAAGCCGACAAGGCCGTGCGTTCGGGCGTCGCGCACAAAGCGTCACGCTGGCGCATGCTCGCCGATCCGAAACTGCTGCTGTTCTGCTGGATCTATTTCGCCATCCAGCTTTCCATCTACGCCAATACGTTCTGGCTGCCCTCGATCATCCGCCGTATCGACGGCGTGAACGACATCACCGTCGGTCTGCTGGCCTCGCTGCCGTGGATCTGCGCCGTGGTGGCTATGTACGTCTCGGCCCGGATCGGTGACCGCACCGGCAACCGGCGGCCGCTGCTGATCATCGCGCTGCTCACCGCGGCGGCCGGCACCTACCTGGCCGCGATCACCTCGCCGTGGCTCGCCCTGGTGTTCCTGTGCATCGCCGCCATGGGCTTCAAGAGCGCAAGCCCACTGTTCTGGTCCATCCCGCAGTCGGGGCTGCACCCGTTGGTGCTGGCGCCCGCCATCGCCATCATCAACTCCATCGGCAACCTCGGCGGCTTCGTCGCACCGTACGGCTTCGGCCTGGTGAAATCGGCCACCGGCGAGGTGACCTGGGGTCTGTACGCGCTGGCCGCGGCGTCGGTGCTCGCCGCCGCATCGGTGCTGCTGGTGCGGCGTCACGCGGGATCCGGAACCGTCGACACCGATTCGCGTGCCGCCGCCGCCGAACCTTCCGTCGATCGCGCACCGGTCGGCTCCCCGAACACTCTTGCCGTCACCACCTCGGAGAATCGGTCATGACATCCTCGTCCCGCACTCCTCGCATCACCGGCATGCGCGTCGTCCCGATCGCGGGCCACGACAGCATGCTGCTCAACCTGAGCGGCGCGCACGCTCCCTACTTCACCCGGAACCTGGTGATCCTCACCGATTCCGAGGGCCGGACGGGGGTGGGGGAGGTGCCCGGCGGCGAACGCATCCGCACCACCCTCACCGACGCCGTCGACCTGGTGCTCGGCCGCTCGATCGGCGAGTACCACGCCGTGCTCGGCGACATCCGAAGCACCTTCGCCGCCCGCGACGCGGGTGGGCGCGGCAACCAGACGTTCGATCTGCGGGTCACCGTGCACGCGGTCACCGCCGTGGAATCCGCGCTGCTGGATCTGCTCGGCCAGCATCTGGACGTGCCGGTGGCCGCGCTGCTGGGCGACGGAGTGCAGCGCACCGAGGTACCGGTGCTCGGCTACCTGTTCTTCGTCGGCGATCGCACCCGCACCGACCTGCCGTACCGATCCGCCGCCGACGAGCCCGCCGACGCCGACACCTGGCAGCGGCTGCGGCACGAGGCGGCGCTCACGCCGGACGCGGTGGTGGCGCTGGCCCGCGCCGCCCGCGAGCGTTACGGCTTCCGCGATTTCAAACTCAAGGGAGGCGTGCTGGCCGGGCGGGAAGAGGCGGCCGCGGTGCGCGCGCTCGCCGAGGAGTTCCCGGACGCCCGCATCACGCTGGACCCCAACGGCGGGTGGTTGCTGAGCGAAGCGGTGCAGCTGTGCCGTGAGCTCACCGGCGTTCTCGCCTACGCCGAAGATCCGGTCGGCCCGGAGGGCTCCTACTCCGGTCGTGAGGTGATGGCCGAGTTCAAGCGGGCCACCGGCCTGCCCACCGCCACCAACATGATCGCCACGGACTGGCGCGAACTCGGCCACACCGTCCGGGCGGGCGCGGTCGACATCCCACTCGCCGACCCGCACTTCTGGACCATGGCGGGCTCGGTGCGGGTGGCGCAGCTGTGCGACGCGTGGGGCCTGACCTGGGGCTCGCACTCCAACAACCATTTCGACGTCTCCCTGGCGATGTTCACCCACGTCGCCGCGGCCGCCCCCGGCGCGATCACCGCCATCGATACCCATTGGATCTGGCAAGACGGTCAGCGCATCACGCGGGAGCCCTACCGCATCACCGACGGCCTGCTGACCGTGCCGTCTCGCCCCGGTCTGGGCGTCGAACTCGACGAGGAACAGGTCGCGGCCGCGAACGAGCTCTACCACCGGGAGGGCTTGGGCGATCGCGACGACGCCGCGATCATGCAGTATCTCGTGCCGGGCTGGCGCTTCGACAGCAAGCGTCCGGCGCTGGTGCGCTGAACCGCCCACGGGCCGGTCGGACATCACGGATGAGGGGGTGTCCGGCCGGCCCGGCTCGTCGGCGATGTCCGTCGAAGCCTCTTGACGAACATACGTTTGGGAGCCCCCTCAGGAGGCATTACCCCAGCGGACAAGCTCGACAAGGAGGTTCGGATGTCGGCTGCAGTTTGGGTAATCATCGTCGTCATCGCCATTGTCGTCATCGCGGCCGCTGTCGCGCTCCTGGTCCGGCCGATGCTGCGCAGACAGCGACTACGCCGCAGATTCGGCCCGGAATACGACCGCACGGTGCAGGAGCACGAGGACCGCAAGACCGCGGAGCGCGAACTCGCCGAACGCGAGCGCAGGCACGCGCAATTGCGGTTGCGTGAGCTGTCGGACGACGAGAAGCGGGTCTATTCCACTCGCTGGGTAGAGGTGCAGGAGCGATTCATCGACGACCCCGCCGGGGCGTTGAGCGAAGCCGACCGCCTCGTCACCACCATCATGGCCGAGCGCGGCTACCCCACGGAGAACTACGAGCAGCAGTTGGCCGATCTGTCCGTGGAGCACGCCGAGCCGCTGGGCCACTATCGCGCCGCGCACGACATCGCGACCCGGCCCGCCGGGGCGGCGGTGTCCACCGAGGACCGACGCACGGCCATCGTGCACTACCGGGAAGTGTTCCAAGATCTGATCGGCGTGGGCAGCCAGGGCAAGAAGGACGTGAAAGCATGAGCACCGAATCCGAGCGCCGACCCTACGGCGATGGGGCGGAAGGGAATTCGACGGCGGGGGAGAGCCGGGCAGAATCGCGGTACGACGGAACCGGGGCGGCCGACCGTCCGCAGACCGGACCGGTCGTGGACCCCGCTGCGGTAGAGCACGAGTCCGGGCAGGTCGCGGCGTCGGGCGGGATCGATGACGCCGAACGCGCGCAGGCCACCGGTGCGCCCGGATCGGGTACGCCCGCCGCCGCGGCCGCAGGCGCCGAGCCGGTCCGCGCGGATGCCGCGGCGCGACAGCAGACCATCGGCACCGAGTCCGGTGGCGCCGCGGCGGCCGAGCAAGCCGCGCCGACGGCGGAAGCCGCGGAGGCACGGCCCGAGCCGTTGTTCCCGGAAGCCGATCTCGATCGCCTGCGCACCCAGTGGCGAGAAGTGCAGGTCGCCTTCGTCGACGATCCCCGTGCCGCGGTCGATCGCGCGGACGAACTGCTCGGCAACACCATTCACCAGCTGACCGCCACCTACGAGCAGCGCAAGCACGAACTGGACTCGCGGCTCGGCGACACGTCCGACACCGAGGGGCTGCGGCAGGCGCTGCGCGGGTACCGGGCGTTCTTCGACCAGCTGCTCTCGATCGGCGGCTAGCGGAAAGACCTTGCGCATGAATGTCTTCCGATTGGCCGGCGGCACGGTCGACCGGGCGACGGACTGGGTCGCCCGGCAGGTGAAGCAGCGGGTTCCCGCCGCCGACCCCGCCGATCGCGACCCGCAGTTCATCGCGAGCACCGTGGATCTGGGCTGGCGGCTCGTCCGCCTCTACTTCCGCGCCGAGGTACGCGGCCTGGAGCGGATCCCGGAAGAGGGGCCGGTGTTGCTGGTGGGCAACCACTCCGGCGGGAACGTGTCGCCGGAGGTTTTGGTGACCACGCTGGCCTTCGTGCGGCGTTTCGGACCGCACCGGCCCTTCTTCCAGCTCGCCCACGACATGGTGATGGCCTATCCGGTGATCGGCTCGTTGCTGCGCCGCTTCGGGACGGTCAACGCCGACCCCGCCAATGCGGAGCAAGTGCTGCGTGACGGCGCGGCGGTGCTGGTCTATCCCGGTGGCGATTGGGAGGTGCACCGGCCGACCTGGGAGGAGGACCGGATCGACTTCGCCGGTCGCACCGGATTCCTTCGCCTGGCCTGGAACCAGGGCGTTCCGATCGTTCCGGTGGTGAACATCGGGGCGCAGCAGAGTCAGCTGGTGCTCACCCGGGGTGATCGGATCGCGCGCCTGCTACGGCTGGATCGGATGTTGCGGCTGAAGGTGTTCCCGATCTCCATCGCTCTGCCGTGGGGGCTGAACGTCGGTGATCTCGCCGGGCATCTTCCGTTGCCGAGCAAGATCACCGTCGAGTTCCTCGACCCGATCGATCTGCGCGAAGCGATCGGGCCCGAACTCGATCTCGACGCGGCCTACCGGTACGTCACCGGCATCATGCAAGGCGCGCTGACCAGGCTCGACGAGGAGCGCGCCCTGCCCATCGTCGGTTGACCGGAAGCGGCGGTGCGATCGCGCCCGAAGACGGCCACCTTCGTGATACTGTAAGTAACATATATTCGCTCGTGTGATGGAGGTCACCATGCGCGATGTCGCGCATGCAAGGATCGAATGGTTCGCCGCACCCGGTGCCGAGGGCGGCGGAGCGGCGCTGGACCAGGTGGCGATCATGACCGGCGCCGCCGGTCTGGTCGCGGTCGTTCTGCTGTGGGTCGGGTATCTGCACCGAACCCGCCGGATCACCTGGTTGCAGCGCGTCGCCGACCGGATCGGGCGACTGTTCAACCGGCCCGGCTGGGTCGCCCTTCCGCTCGCGATGTTCCTCGCGACCATCCTGACCGCGCTGCTCGGCTTCATCTGGGATGTCAGCTTGCACGTCGGCAACGGCCGCGACAACGGGCCGCTGGCGAACCCGGCGCACTACTTCATCCTGGCGGGACTGTTCTTCCTGTTCACCGCCGGAATGTCGGCGATCGTGCTGCCTTTGGACGAGAAGCCCGGCGCGGCGGCCGTGCGGATCACCCGCACCTGGTACGCGCCCGTCGGCGGCATCCTCATCGCGGGCGCCGGTCTCTACGCCTTGATCGGTTTCCCCCTCGACGACATCTGGCATCGGCTGTTCGGGCAGGACGTCACGCTCTGGGGCCCGACGCATCTGATGCTGATCGGCGGCGCAGGCTTGTCACTGGTCGGAGTGTTGCTGCTCGAATTCGAAGGCAGGCACAGCAAACCGGAGCCCGACCGCGCCGACGGCAGGCTGATGTGGCTGCTGCGTTCCTTCGCCTTCGGCGGCCTGCTCATCGGGCTCTCGGTGTTCCAAGTGGAGTTCGACTTCGGGGTGCAGCAGTTCCGGCTCGTCCTGCAGCCGATGCTGATCGCCGCCGCGGCCGCGATCTCCCTCGTCGCCGCCCGCGCCAGCCTGGGGCCGTTCAGCACACTGGTGGTGGTCGGCTTCGCCGCCTTGGTCCGCGCCGTGGTCGCCGTGCTGGTCGGCGGACCGGTCATCGACGCGCCGCGCAATGTCTTCCCGCTCTATCTCGGCTGCGCGGTGGTGGTGGAACTGCTCGCGCTGCTGCCGCTCATCCGGCGGCCGATCTGGTGGGGCGCGCTGTGCGGCCTCGGCATCGCGACGGTCGGGCTGTGGCTGGAATCCCTGTGGGTCGGGGCGATGTTCGTCAATCCGTGGCCGGCCGCCATGTGGCCGGAACTGCTCGCGATGGCCGTGCCCACCGGCGTCGCGGGCGGTGTCGTCGGGGCGCTGCTGGCGATGACGCTGCGCGGCGAGCCGCTGCCGCGCCCGGCGGTGCGGCGCGGGTTGATGGTCGCCGCGGTCGTGATCGTGGCGGCCGCCACCGCCAACGGGTTGCTGGTCGACGTGCCGCCGCAGGCCACCGCCACGGTCGCGCTGCGCGACGCCGGATCGGGCCCGGAAGGCAGGATGGTGCTGGCCGACGTTCGCGTCACGCCCGCCGACCTCGTCGGCTCCGATCCGGAATGGATGCAGATCCTGTCCTGGCAAGGTGGCATCGGCGGTGACAGTCCTGGCCGCGGTCTGGTCGTCGATCACCTGCAACGAGTGGGCGCCGGACACTATGTCTCCACCGAACCCGTCCCGGCCTACGGGTCGTGGAAGACCGTGCTGCGACTGCAGGACGGGCGCGTCCTGACCGCCGCGCCGATCTTCATGGCCGCCGACCCCGGCATCGGCGTGGAAGAGGTTCCCGCGCTCACGTCGTTCACCCGCCCGTTCATCGCCGAGATCACGGTGCTGCAGCGGGAGCGCTCGTTCGACTACCCGTCCTGGCTGTTCGGCGCGGCGTCGCTGGTGGTGCTGGTGTGCAGTCTCATCCTCGTCGGCGCGCTGTCCTGGGGTGCGGCGCGGATCAACGACCGATACCCGCATGCGAGCCGGGCGGCGGTGGCGGAACCGGCGGTGGCGCGATGACCCGAGGCTCGGGCAGCGTGGACGTGCTGGCCGATCACTCGCTCCTGCTCGCGATACCGGCCTTCCTGCCCGCCTTGGCCGTGGTGGCCGTCGTCGTGTTCGTCGCCGTGCGCGACCGCCGCGCCGAGGAACGCGATCGCACGCCAGGGGCGCCGTCCGAGCACGGCGCGGAGAAGGAGCGGTGATGGCCTCCGTGCGGCGCTGGGGCGCGCTCGCACTGCTGTGTGGTCTGCTGGTGACCGGCTGCGCCTCCTCCGAGCCCGCCACCGCCCCGTCGACGAGCGTGCCCGCAGGCGACTCCGACAGCCTCGTCGTCGCCGTCCGGATCGCGGCCGGGGAGGTGAGCCCGGCCGAGGTCCGCTTGGAGACCCGGGTGGGACGACCCATCGAGGTGGTGGTCGACAGCGACGCCGACGACGAATTGCACGTCCACGCCTCGCCGCAGCACACGTTCGCGATCACACCGGGGACCGGTCAGCGTTTCCGCTTCACCGTGGACGTGCCGGGGCGGGTGGAGATCGAACTGCACCACGCCCGGCGGACGGTGGCGACCCTGCTCGTGCGCGGATGACGGTTCTCGCACACGGCATCGGCGGTGCCGCCGATCTGCCGATCCCGTTGTCGTACGCGCTCGTCGGCGCCGCATGGGCCCTCACGTTCTCGTTCGCGGTGCTGGTGCTCGCCTGGCGCGAACCGCGACTGGATCCGCGGTCACCGGGAATCGCGGTCCCCTCGCTGGTGCGTGCGATCGTGGACGCCAGGGCTTTGCGGGTGGCTATCTCGGCGGTGAGCGTGACCGTCACGGTCGTGGTCGTCGTGATCGGCGTTTTGGGAAGTTCTGATCCGGCGCGCAATCCCGTGCCAGGTGTCGTGTACATCTTCCTCTGGGTCGGTGTGATGGTCGCCTCGCTGGTCGCCGGACCCGTGTGGAAGGTCTTGTCCCCGGTGCGCGCCGTGCACCGGGCGCTCTGCCTGGTGCGGCGCCGTGAACCCGGGCACGGCCCGGTACGGTATCCCGATTCTTGGGGACACTGGCCCGCGGTGCTGGGTCTGTTCTCCTTCGTGTGGATGGAATTGGCCTGTCCGGAACCGGGTTCGGTGGCCGTCGTGACCACCTGGCTGGTGGCATACCTCGTCGTGAACACCACCGGGCTCGTCCTGTGCGGCACCGCGTGGGCCGAGCGTGCCGACCCGCTGGAGGTGTACAGCAGTCTGCTGGGCAGGTTGAGCCCGTTGGGCCGTCGCGCGACCGGCGAACTCGTGCTGCGCTCGCCATTGGACAATCTGGCCGGCACGCCGGTCCGCATCGGCGCGGTGGCCGTGGCCGCCACCCTGCTGGGCTCGACCGCGTTCGACAGCTTCTCCACCTTCCCTTCCTGGCGCGGACTGCTGGCCGACACGGGCGGATCCGAGGTCATGCCGACCGTGCTGAAAACGGCGGGGCTGCTGAGTTTCATCGTGGTCGTCGGCGTCGCGTTCCGGACTGCCGCACAGGCCACCGGAGGCCTGCCCGCAGCCGAGCGGAAATTGCTACCCGCCCGCCTCGCGCACAGCCTGACCCCGATCGTCGCGGGCTATCTCGTGGCGCACTACCTCACGTTCTTGGTCGAGAAGGGCCAGGCGACGGCGCTGTTGTTCGCGGATCCGTTCGGACGGGGATGGAACCTGGCCGGCCTCGCCGACCGCGACGTCGCCTATCTGCTGTCCACCCACCCCGCCGTGCTGGGCACGATCAAGGTGCTGGCCGTGGTGATCGGCCATATCCTCGGCGTCGCCGCCGCGCACGACCGCTGCCTGCAGTTGCTGCCACGAGCCCATCGGGTCACGGGTCAGCTGGCCTTGATGCTCACCATGGTCGGTTTCACCTTCACCGGTCTCTACTTGCTGTTGGAACACCCATTTGGCAGCGAATTCGCCACGAAAGTGGGTTCATAGCGCGTCTCCCTACCGTGTCGGTCTCGCCGGGCTTGCCCCGCCGTCGCTCGACAGCGGATGTCGCGTGCCGATGGGGAGCAGTGGATGGGCCTCGGCGCTCAAGGCGACCAGCGCCTCGACGTCGAGCAAGCTGGCTTTGGTGTAGGTGAAGGTGGTCGGCTGTCGTCGTCGCGGCGACGTGGTGTCCGACGACGTGCGGAGAGTGCCGAGCACGTCGAGGGTGCTGCGCGGTGTAGTGGGCTGGCCGAGGCTGTCGGGGTGGGCGCGGGCGGGTTCGTTGGCGGTGTCGGCGCTGTCGGCCAGATGCAGCCATCCCAGTTCGTCGGGGAACAGCCGCCGCCAGGCGTCGGCCTCGGCGCACTCGGCCAGCATGTGCCGCGGCATCTTCGCCCAGCCGCGGGAAGGGTCGCCGGCGACGGTGCACGACACCGACGACGGTTTCGCGGCGACGTACGGAACAAAGAACTCGACAAGCTGCTCAGCGCGGCCGAGCAGGGGTTTGAGGGACAGTCACCCGAGGTCCGGCGCCGAGGAAAGTTCCGGAGCTCCGTCGAACCGGGGTCCCGGTAGTCGCGCGCCGCTGACAGTTGCGCCCAGATGATCGATTCCGAAAGTGCCACCTCGATGCACCCAGCGCCTGCGTGAACCTGCGTGTCGCATCCACCATCTACGCCCTTCCAACGTTCTTGCCGTGCCGTTGTTCGTCCACGACAAACCAACGAATTCGGTACGTCGGCGCATTCGCGCCGAACAACAGGCCTCCACGAGCTCACGCTCGAGGAGACCGCAACTGCCCGGATCCTCCACTACGAAAAGCTGGATCCTTGACCATCGGCCCGAACCAGCGATAGACCTGGGCGACAAAGCGCCCGCGTCATGAGGGCGAAGTGACGTCACTATTCGCCGTCACGATCACGGCTGAACTGACACACGCGGCTTCCGATTTCACCGATAACCGACGCCGGAATTCACTGGCACAACCACGCCCGGTCGCACAGCGGTGCACGGCTGCTGCGAATCTTCGCTTGACATTGTCGCGGCGACAACGTTTTCACTGGTGCTATGCGGATCAGAGAACTCGCCGACGCCGTCGGCATCACCACCCGTGCCGTGCGGTACTACCACCGCATCGGACTGCTGCCGGAACCCCCGCGCCAACCCAACGGTTACCGTCGATACTCGCTGCGCGACGCTGTCGAGCTCGCTCGGATCCGCCGTCTCGCCGAGCTGGGTTTGAACTTGGACGAGGTCGGTGACGTCCTGGCCGAGGACGCGGGCAAGGACTTGGTCGAAGTGCTCGTCGAGCTGGAGGCGGACCTGGCGCGCCAGGAGGCGTCCATCCGACAGCGCCGCGCCCGCTTGGCGCAGCTGCTGCGGCAGGCGGAGGAGGGCGGCGGGCTGTCCGCCGACGCGCCGGTTTCCCCGGCGCTGGCCGCGCTGTTCGACGACATGGCCCGCGCCGGCGCCCGCCATCCCGGTCCGGAGCCGGCGATGGCGGTCAAAGAACGCGAGCTGCTGGCGCTGCTGGAGACCAGCGCACCGGTCGATGACGGGTGGCTCGACGGCATGATGCGCGCGCTGAGGGCTGATCCGGAGGCCATGACGCGCGCGTATGAGATCTATGTCCAGCTCGACGAGCTGTCGGGACTACCCGAGGACGATCCTCGGGTGGAGCAGGCAGCCCGTGCCGTTGTCGCCGCCATGCCGGAGGGGATGCTGGAGGCGCTGAGCTTTCCTGGCGATCAGCAGCTGGAGCCGCCGGGCGGGAATGGTTTCGCCGAAGCGTTTTTCGCGGACTTCGCACCGGCGCAGGCGGCGGCGATACGTCGCGCCATCGAATTGCTGCAGGAGCGGGGACGATGAAGGGACTGTCGGCGCTGCGCACGGCCGTGCGGTGGTCATTCGCGGCGGTGCTGCCCGGCGAATCTGCGCTCGTCGTTTGCCTGGTGTCCGGGACATCCATCGCACCGCCTGTGCGGTTGGCCGTGGAGCTATCGGTGTTCGCCGTGCTGACGGCGGCGGCCACGCTGCTGGCCCTGGACTCCCACCGGCGCCGCCGCGCCGCCCTGACCTGGCGTCAGGCGATCACGGCTGCCGTCACGGATCTGGTTCCCGCGGTCGTACGCAAGCTCGTCGCGCACGAGTTCGCTCTCGTCACCAGCTTTCTGCGCTGGGCAACTCGTCGCGGTCCCCACGGTGTGCGCGACGGCGACGTGGCGGTGCCGTACGCCTCCGGGCAGGCGGCCGTCATGTACGGCTTCCTCGTCGTCTGCGTCGTGGAGACTGCGGCTCTCGCGTACCTCATCCCGTGGCCGCTGGTGCACGCGGTCGTCCTCGTCATCGACGTATGGGGGGTCTTCTTCGTCACCGCGTTGCATGCCTCCTGTGTCGTCCGCCCGCACGTCATCGGCGCCGACGGCTCGCTGCGGCTGCGTTACGGGGCGCTGCTCGACATCCACATCCCCGCCGAGCGCATAGCATCCGTCCGCGTGCACCGCCGGTACCCCGACACCCGACTGGCGGCCGTGGACAGCGACGCCGCGGCAGACCTCGCCGTAGCCGGCCAGACGTCGGTCACCGTGTCGCTGACCGAACCGATCGTCTTCACCAGGCCGTTGGGCAAGCCGGCGCGGGCTCGCACCTTCCGCTACTTCGCCGAAGACCCCGCCTCCGCTGTCACCCAACTCCGCGCTCGCGCGTCCCTCGACAGAAGCTGAACCCCGCGTTCCACACATGTGGTCCTCAGGTATCAGCTCAGAATCAATTCTGCGAATGGGGACACTCTTCCGTAGCGAACCCGCAAACCAGCGGCGGATCTACAACCGATCCGACACAAAGGCAGCCGGCGACGGGGGGTTGCGCTCCCTCTGACCGTCTCGAGGTGCGCGGCCACCGACTTCATGCGTACTGCCGCCCTGTTCGTGAGATCGTCGTGGACTCGGTTGCACACTCTGGACATCACCTTCGAAGGCTGACTCAGCGCTGGACGAAAGTAACCCGATCAAACCGGGTTACACCGTTGGGTGGACAGACCCGCGTCACGACGTGACCATCCACCACGGGACAGCCTCCCTCCAGATCGCCGACCGCGCTCTCGCTCTGCCGCCTAAGCTGGCTACCCTCGTTCACCAGCTGGTAGCACAACCACCGCAGCCACACGGCGCTCGCGGCCTCCTTCGAGCGCGCATCGTCCTTGCTGTTCCCCGGTACGAGTCCCAAGTGGCCGCTGGGCGCCAATCGCTTGTGCGGCCAGAACACGCCGAACTCCGGGAGCAGTCGATCGATCCTTGAAGTTCGGAGCATCAGGGGGAGTGGTGCTACCGCCGGAGGGGGTGGGCAAGGTGACTATCACCTCGCGCCGTCCCCGCACGGCAGCGACGGTTACCGCACCGCCTACCCCGGCGCCACCGACACCCGCCTCACTCGTGTCTACGGCGCAGAGCCGGACACCCGGCCGTACCCCGAAGAACGCTCTCGGCGCATCTGGTCCGGCCACCGATTCGACACCCTGGACCTGATCACCTGAGGCGGTCCTCGGCTCGCACGTGCTGTCGCGACGCGGATCGGCGATGAGCGCGGGTAGCCGCGACCATTGTCGGCATTCTCACCCGCCGCCGTTTCGATCGGCCGGGAGCAACTCGACGATCGAGCGCGAGCCGGCCGCGACGACCGAACCGACCCGCAGGCGCGCGGATTCGGCGATCTCGCGCAGTCCGCCCAGCGTGCGTTCCCGGCCGCGGACGTAGCACAGCATCCGCAGGTCTCCTTCGGTGTCCGGCGGGCCGCCGCCGGCATCGCCGATATGGTCCACAACGAGCACCCTTCCGTGCTCCGCGGCCGCGTCGGCGCATCGCCGCAAGATGCGGACGGCGGCCTCGTCGTCCCAGTCGTGCAGGACACCGGAGAGCAGATAACCGCCCGCTCCGGCGGGAAGGGGATCGAAGAAGCTGCCCACTCGCGCGTCGGCCCGGTGCTCGAGGCCCGCGGCGCGAATGGCCCGCCGGGCGCGAGCCGCCGGGCCCGCCAAGTCGACCACCGTCCCGCGCAATGCGTCATGGGCGCGAAGAAGGGCGATGAGCAAGCTGGCATCGCCTCCACCGACATCGATGACGTGACCGAGCGCGCCCCACGGGTAGGCGCCGGCCACCAGCGGGGCGTCGGCCACCAAACGGGCCCCCATCAGAGCGTCGAACGACGCGCCCAGCGCCGGATCGGCGGACAGGTCCTCCCAGAACGGCCGGCCGAACTGCCGCGGAAAAGCGGGCTCGCCGGTGCGGACGGTGTGCAACAGGTGGACGAAGCACAGATCGGCGCGCCCGACGGCGCCCTCCAGATCGAGCCAGCGTCGCACGCCTTCCGGATGGTCGTCACGCAGGCGCTCACCCAGCGACGTCAGCCCGTAGCCGCCGCTACCCTGACGAGCGAGCACGCCCGCGGTCACCAGGTGCTCCAGCACACGCGCCAGCGCGTCCCGGTCCGCGTCCACCGCTGCGGCGAGCGCCTCGCTCGTGCGCCTGCCCGCGGCGACGTGGTCGGCCAGCCGCAACGTCGCCGCCACGCGGATGGCCATCGGCGTCACGAGGTCGGCGGCCGCCCACAGCGCCCCACCCCATTCGGTCGGTTCCTCGGCCATGGCCCTCCTCGCTCGTCGGCTCCGGCTCGCCGCTCGCCGCGACGGTCAGCGCAGCGGCACCTGCCAGCACAACCGGGTGCCCGCGGCACGCCCGTCCGGCCCGGTTCCGGCCGTGAGGGTGAAAGTCCCGGCCGCTTCCTCGGCACGCCTGGCGAGATTCGTCAGGCCGCTCGGGGCGACATCGGGCGGCAGCCCGCAGCCGTGGTCCTCGACGACGATGATCAGATCGTCGGCCACCGTGATGTCGATCGTGACCGCGTCGGCGCCGGAGTGTCGGACGGCGTTGCTGACCGCTTCGCGGACCACGGCTTCGGCGTGATCGGCGAGTTCGGGGTCGATGACCGAGAGCGGTCCGCTGATGCGCACGGACGTGCGGATGCCACTGGGGGCGGTCTGCTGGCGGATGGCTTCCTCGATGCGCCTGCGCACCCGCGCGCTGTCGCTGTTGCCACCGTGCAGGTCGAAGATCGAGGTGCGGATCTCCTGGACGACGTCTTGCAGGTCGTTGATCGCTTCGGTGATGCGTTCGCGCACTTCGGGAACGCGGGTGCGGGGGACGGTGCCCTGCAGGCTCAGTCCGACGGCGAACAGTCGTTGAATGACGTGGTCGTGCAGGTCGCGGGCGATGCGGTCGCGATCGGAGAGGATGTCCAGTTCGCGCATGCGCCGTTGCGCGTCGGCCAGTTGCATCGCCAGAGCGGCCTGGTCGGTGAAGGCGGAGATCAGTTCGAGGATCTCGTTGTCGTAGGGCGCCGATTCCGCCGCCCGCAGCGCGACCAGCACGCCCACCGTGGAGTCGGAGGTCTGCATGGGCAGCACGAGCGCGGGCCCGGCGTCGGGAAAGATCTTGCCGAGATCCGCGCGGCGCGCGTCGTCCACCCGCTGGGGAGAATGCAGCCGGAACGCCTGCCCGATGGTGGTGTCGCCCAAAGGCAGCTCGATGAGCCGCTGATCGGGCGCGACCCCGGCGGTGTGGGTGATCAACAGCTCGGTGATCTCGTCGGGCGGCCCTTCCGAGTCCGGGACCACGGCGAGGTAGGTCCGTGCGGAGCCGGTGAGCCGGTGTGTGGCTTCGACGAGGTGGGTGAGGACCTGGCCGGGGGCGGTGCCCGCGAGGAATTCGGTGGTGATGTCGCGGGTGGCTTCGATCCAGGCCTGGCGGGTGCGGGCGGATTCGTAGAGGTGGGCGTTGTCGATGGCGATGCCCGCGGCGGCGGCGAGGGCGCGCACGATGACCTCGTCGTCTTCGGTGAAGGGTTGGCCGCCCTTCTTCTCGGTGAGGTAGAGGTTGCCGAACACTTCGTCGCGGATGCGGACGGGTACACCGAGGAAGGTGCGCATCGGCGGGTGGTGGGCGGGGAATCCGACCGAGGAGGGGTGGTCGGCGAGGTTGTCGAGCCGGATCGGTTTGGGCTGGCTGAACAACAGTCCGAGGACGCCGTGGCCCTGGGGGAGGTCACCGATCAATTCGCGGGTCGGTTCGTCGATGCCTTCGTAGATGAACTGGGTGAGTTGCTGGTCGTGGCCGCGGATGCCGAGTGCGCCGTAGCGGGCGTCGACCAGCGAGATGGCGGTGTGCACGATGGTGCGCAGCGTGCGGTTGAGATCGAGGCCGGAAGTGACGGTGAGCATGGCCTCGACGAGGCCGTCCATGCGGTCACGGGCGTCGATGATCTGTTCGATCCGATCCTTGACCTCGCCGAGCAGTTCGCGCAGCCGCAGTTGCGACAGCGTATCGCGCACGGAATAGGTGTCGGCCGGCGCGAAATCGGTCGTCTGCGCCCCTGGAACGCCGTCGGCGCGGCTGCTGGCCATGACTCAAGACTATTTCACCCGATTGCGGAAATGAACGCCGCCACGGTCAGAAGTCGATGGTGGTGCCCGAAGGCCGGGAACGGAGTTTGGAGGCGTAGACCGCGGCCTGGGTGCGCCGTTCCAGGCCGAGTTTGGCGAGCAGGCGGGACACGTAGTTCTTCACCGTCTTCTCGGCCAGGAACATACGTTGCGCGATCTGGCGGTTGGTCAGTCCTTCGCCGAGCAGGTCGAGCAGTTTGCGTTCCTGATCGGTGAGCCCGGCCAGCGGGCCGTCGTTGTCGGTGTTGGCGCGCAGTCGCTGCATCAGGGCGGCGGCGGCGCGGTTGTCCAGCAGCGACCGCCCCGCGCCGACTTCCTTGATGGCCTTGGCTAGTTCCATGCCCTTGATGTCCTTGACCACGTAGCCGCTGGCTCCGGCGAGGATCGCGTCCAGCATCGCCTGCTCGTCGGTGAACGAGGTGAGGATCAGGCACCGCAGATCGTCGAGCTTGGACAGCAGGTCACGGCAGAGTTCGATGCCGTTGCCGTCGGGCAGGCGCACGTCCAGAACGGCCACGTCCGGCCGGAGCGCCGGGATGCGGGCGAGGGCTTGGGCGACGTCGCCTGCTTCGCCGATCACGGTGAGCTCCGGGTCGTCGGAGAGCAGGTCGGCGAGGCCGCGGCGGACGATCTCATGGTCGTCGACCAGAAAAACCGTGATCATCTAGTGTCCAATCCGGGAGCTGGGGTGGGCTCGACACTACGCATCGGGCGGCCTGCTCGGTACGGACCAAAGTCCCTTCCTGCGTGGCCACCACGAACCCCACACACGCAGGTGATTCGCTCTCGGCGCAAACGTACCGCGCCGGAACGAAGTATCCGGTACGACCGGCCGGAGCCGGGCAGCGATCAGGTCGGCGCTTCGGAGCGGGTGAGCCCTTCGGCGAACAGGATCCGGTGGGCCTGCTGCGCGGCGGAGACCTGCGCGGCGTCGGGCGGCTGGCCACCGGAGAGTTCTTCCAGGCTGCGGGCGAGCACCGCCACCGCGTCGGTGAGCGCCCGCAGCCGGCTGTCCAGTTCATCGACACGAGACGTTTCCGGGGGCGTGACCGCGGTCGCCTGCTCGTGCATGGTGCCCGCGAGGTCGGCTCCGCGCAGTACGGCCCGCAGATCTTCCGGCAGCAGCGCGAACACGTGATCGAGCTGGCCGGGCGAGAACAAGTCGGCCAGCGCTTCGGTCACCGCCCCCGCGAGGGCGTAGGCCTCGTCCCGGGAGACGCCCGCTTCCTGCGCGAACTGGTCGAGGAAGGACGGCACGTCGTGCGGGAAGGGCACGTGGGCGGGCACCCACCCCTCGTAGAAGATCCCGCGCAGCAGTTCGGGCAGCTGGGCGCTGAGGTGGGCGGCCGCGTTGACACCGATGCGGTCACGCACCGTGTGCAGCCAGGCACGCAGTGCGCGGTGCGCGAATGCGCGGTCTTCGGTGGCGAGTTCGTCGGTCAGAGTGCGCAGCCACTCGTGCGCGGTGTGCACCGCGGGTGCGAGGGGGTCGCGGTGGTAGCTCATGACGTGTGCCTTTCCCGGGTGGATCGTGGTTGAGGTGCCATATCCACGCTGCTCGTCTGATCCCGGGACCGGTGAGAGGACTCGTACCCGCACTGACGGGACCATGGTCACCCGGACGCCGGATCACGTCCGCGCGGGCATCGAGTCGCGCAGGGTCGCCACAGCGGCGGCCAGCTGTCGCCGCAGCTCCCCGGCGACGGACCGCAGCCCCGGCGCGGCGGTGACGCAGACCAGCAGCTCCGGATCGGCCACCTCGACCTGCGTGCCGGTGCCGGTCGAACGCACCACGACACCGGCCGAGAACATCGCCCCCGCGTGGCGGTCGGCCAGCAGCGCCCGGTGGGTCAGCCGCGGATGGCAGACGCTCAGCAGCAGGTAGTTCTCGATCTGTTCGCCGATCTGCTCGCGCAGCGTCGCCCGCAGGTCCACTTCGGCGAGCACAACCAGTTCCGCACCGCGCAGGGCATCCCTGGTCCTGCGCACCGTCTCGTCGAAGGGTGCGTCGAGGTGCACCGCGACGGTGGCGACGGGGGCGACGGGCAACCTGATCTCGGTGAGCAGGCGCCGGGGGTCGGTGACCTCGTCCGGACCGACGAGGTAGGCCTCGGTGGGCGGGCCGATCGACCGGTAACCGCTGTCGCGCAACCATTCCCGCAGCGCCTGATAGGCCGCGCCGAGGTCGCGGTAGCTGCCGCGGTGGCAGGTTCGGGCGACCAGAGTTCCCGGCTGGACGACTACTTGCGCGCCGGAACCGGGCCCGAGGTTGGGCGCGGGCTCCACGGCGACGCCGAATTCCACCGCGACCGCCTCGCCTTCGGGCGGGTCGTCGCGGAAGGTGATCGTCGGCGCGCCGCTGGCGACCAACCCGGCCCGCCGCACGACGCGGGTCACTTCCCGCATTCCCTCGGCGATGTCCTCGCCGAGCAGGCCCGGGTCGGCACGCAGCCCGCGTGCCATCCGCAGCACCGTTTCCGGTGCCGCCTCCACCAGGGCGATCTGATACTCCACCGCGTCCTCCTCGATTCGTCGTGCCATGGGCGCGGGCCGCCCGCCCTTCCGGGCGCCGGTGGCCGCGGGTTTCAGCGAGAGCCGGTGACGGTGAAGACGTCCGTGACCGGTCGCCGGGGAGTCGGCGGGACCAGGTCCGCGTCGTCGGGCGCGGTGCCGACCCGCAGCAGCACTTGAGGTGTCGCAGGGCGGGGAACCAGGCCCGCGAGCAGCCCTCTGGTCGTCGGCAGCTCGGTGACATGGGTGAGCGCGCAGGTCGCCAGGCCCGCGGCGGTGCATTCCAGCAGCACGGCCGACAAAGCCTCACCGGTGCGCAGCCACCGCGGCACCGAATCGCCCTCGGTGCCGAGCAGCACCAGCCGCGCGCGATCGTCGAGTCCGGCCCGTCGCAGCGAGCGCGGCGCAGGAGGGAACGCGCGCCCGACTCCGACGCGGGCGAACTCCGCATCGGACACCAGCGCGGAGGTCGGCACGCCTTCCAGCGTCTCCGAACGTCCGGTCCACCACTCCAACTCGGTGCGGTAGAGCAAGTCGTGGTGGCGAAGCGCGCCGATCTGTTCCGAAGCGGCGGCGAGCCGAGGCCGGGCGCTGTCATCGAGGACGTCGAGTTCCACCTCGTGCGGGGAGCTGAGCATCCGCAGCCGGGGCAGCAGGTCGGCGAAGCCCTGCGGTTCGGTCATCGGCAGCCGGTCGGTGCGGCGCCGGTCGATGGCGCGTGCTCGGGCATGGATCCCCTCGGGCGGGTCGGTCCACGGCCGGAATTCGATCACCGCGAGATGGTCGGGCCGCTGCCGGTCCGGTACGCGCACGGTGTCGGTGTGCCAGCCTAGGTCGGCGAAGACGGTCCTGGCGTGATGCAGTACGGCTCCGCAGCTGATCACCAGTTGCCGGCCGTGCGGGTCGGTCGACGGCAGCAGCCGGGTTGCGTCGGTGTAGAGGTGCAGGCTGGTGCCGTCGAACACCCACCGCCACGGCTGAGTGTTGTGCACCGAAGGCGCCCGGGTGGCAAGCCGCAGGGCGGCGAGGATTTCCCGATGGCCGGGTACCGGGAGGGCGGGCGCTTCGTCGTTCGCGGTCATGGTTCGAGTCTTCGCGGGATCGGGTCGGGCGAATACGGGCGTTGCGCCCGCCACGCAGGGTCCTTGGTCACCGTCGTTGCCGCGGTTTCGGCGTGGCCGGTCTACTCATCGGTCTGCGCCACCCGCGCACGCAGTGTCGTCACGCCCCACCACAACAGCCGCAGCGCGAGACCGGCGTAGATGAGAACGGCGAAGTACACCAGGGTCGCGCCGTAGTCGCGGGCCCAGGCCGGTAGCAAGACGACCAGCGCGACGAGCATGCCGATCAGCATGATCGAAGCGACCACCACCGCGGGAACCGCCAGCGGCGCGGCATCCGGGTCCGGTGCTCTACCGGGCGGGGGACGAGGTGAACGGCGCAGTGACATAGCACACAGCTTGCTCACGCGGAGGATGCGACGGGAGGGTACTGCTGCCCGAAACGCGGGGGCGAACGTCCCGAGGCGGTGTGTCCTCAGTCCACCCCGCCCGCCGGGCCGGACATTTCGAGGATCTCCGCGAGCGGGCGGCGCGGCGTCTGCGGAACGTCCTGCCCGGGATCGGGCGCCGAGCCGACCCGCACCAGCACCTGCGGCAAGCCGAAACCGCCGGTCATGGTACGGACCAGCGCACGGCTCTGTGGAACCTCGGTCAGGTGGGTCAGCGGACAGGTGGCGTACCCGGCGAGGGTGCACTCCAGCAGTACCGTGGACAGCACCTCACCGCAGTGCACCACGTCGTCAGGGGAGTCGCTGTCGGTGGAGAGGACGAGGATCACCGAATGGTCGTCGGCGACCTCACCGCGCCGCTCACCGGCGACGGTGGGGAATTTCCGGCCCACACTCACCCGCTGCCGTTCCCGCTCGGAGATCAGCGACTCCTTGGGGACACCGGCGTCGGCGACGACATGACCTGTCCACCAGTGCAATTCGGCGTGGTAATCCGGGTCGTAGCGGCGCAGGGACGCGGTCATCTCCGATGCGCGGGCCAGCGTGGGGCGGCTGTCGTCGTGCAGCACGCTCAGCGTGGCGTCGGCGGGATCGAACGTGCTGCGCAGCACGGTTTCGAAATCCGGCCATCCGGGCGGCGCCGCGAACGGCAGCCGGTCGGTGCGCCTGCGCAGGATGGCGTCGGCGCGGGCGCGGTCGCCGTCGGTCACGAAGTGGGCCCGATGGAACGTGATCGTGGCCAGATGATTGCGGCGATTCGGGTTGGGAAAGTGGGCGACGAGGGTGCGCCAGCCGGCAGCGGACATGGCCGCGCGCAGATGTCCCAGCGCGACACCACAGCTGATCAGCATCTGACGTCCGGTGGTGTCGGTCGCCGGGAGGCGGCGTTCGGGTGCGGCGAACAGCCGCAGCGCTTGGCCGTCGAACGTCCAGTGCCAGGGCTGGCTGTTGTGCAGCGACGGCGCCCGGCCGGCGAGGAGGACGGCCTTCTCGATGGTTTCTCCGGTGGGTAGCTCGTTCATAGGGCCGACGGTAGGTCGCCCGCGCCGAGGGGAACACAGTCGTTGGTCCCGGATCTCGTCGCTGGTGGACCCCACCTCAGGCCGTTGCCGCGGACTTTCGTCCCTGGACGGGATATCGGCGGCCTGGATCGCTTGACCGTATGCGGCACGGCGTCGACCAGCAGTGCGCCCGCGGCGAACCGCGCGAGCGTGCGTGTCACGCCACGCGCCGGCATCCTGCCCCGGGACGACAGCCGGCAGTTCCGGGCGCTGCTGGCCGCGTCCGAACTTCCCGCCCCGCCCGGCGCTTCGGCGGATGACGGAGGGACAGGTGTCAGTGCCATTCAGGACGGCCGGCCCGGCAACGGAAAGAGGCCGAGGTCGGCGTCGAGCCGGCCGTCGATGACGAGTGTGGTCCCGCCGATTCCGGTGTGCGTTCGCCGTCAGCGGTGCGCCCATCTCTTCGCCGCGGTGTGGTCGTGGGTGGGGATGACCTCGACATCCGCGGGCAGGCGGTGCAGGCGGTGGATCGCGGCGAAGGCGGCGGATCGATCGTGATCGACGAGAAGCCCTGGCAACGGGGGCTTCTCGCGCAGCAGCCCGATCTGCTCCCGGCGCCAGACGGCGTCGCCCGCCAGCAGCACGGTCCCACCGTCGTCCACCGCGAGAACGAGACCGATGCTGCCGGGGGTGTGGCCGGAAAGATCCACCGCCAACACCGAGCCGTCCCCGAAAACGTCGTGGCTGCTCGCGAAGGTGAGAACGGGAGGTCCGTCGAGGTCGATGGATGGCGTCGGTCGTGAGCCGAGCGCCTCGGCGACTCCCATGGGGGCCGTCTCGGGGTCGGTCGCCCAGCCCAGTTCGGCCGTGGTCGCCCGCAGCGCGAGGGATGCCGGTAGGTCGAGCAGT
This sequence comes from Nocardia sp. NPDC003726, assembly GCF_053586955.1. NCBI lineage: Bacteria > Bacillati > Actinomycetota > Actinomycetes > Mycobacteriales > Nocardiaceae > Nocardia > Nocardia sp. NPDC003726. The sequence continues at coordinate 29,539 of NZ_JBSFNF010000020.1, forward strand.
CCGGCCACGTGGTCCCAGTGGATGTGCGTCGCGATCGCGAAGTCGATCGCGTCGACGGGGACGGCGGACAGCGCGAGCGAATCGGCCAGGCCGACAAGCGGTTTGCGCGGAGCGACCAGATCGCGATAGGGGCGGCGCAGCTGCGGCAGCACCCGGGAGTGCACGTCGGCGCACATCGCCGGATCGACGATGAAACGCGCCTGCGGGTGTTCGACGAGAAAGCTGGTCATCGCGATCGCCACCTCGGGCGGCCGCAACGCTCCTTCGATCACTCCGTAGGCCGGAGCGGGCCGCACACCGTGGATCAGCGCGGTCAGCCGGACCCTGGCTCGCGCCGGGGGCAGCCCCGCGTCGGTGAGCGTGCCGAGCAACTGCGTGTCACCGGGCCGGGGGCGCAGCGTGCGCCACGGCATCGACATCCCGGCGACGCAACACGACCACCACGTCCCGGCGGCACCGGTCCGCGCCGTCAACGGCCCCGCTGATGGCAACTCCACACCGGCCCCTCCCAGCCCGGTCGGCAGCGGCGCGGCCGACGAACAGCTTGCTCAGGCGAACCACGATGTTAACTCAGCTTCCGATAGTCGACCGGTGCGCGATTTCCGAGTTTCGCAACGTTGCCCGGTGGGCTTCCGGGAACATCTCGCCCCCGGGCACCGGGACCCACCGCGCGTTACCCGGATGCGCGCGATGATGGAACAGTGCGCACCCGCTTCCACGAGCATCTCGAGCAACTCGCCGATCAATTGCGAGCGATGTGCGCGCGCAACCGGGAGGCCATCGCGATGGCCACCGACGCCCTGCTCGGCGCGGACCTGGAGCTGGCCGAGCGCACCATCGACTACTGCGCCGAAACCGTCGCGATGCGCGACGGCGCCGAACACGCCGCGGTGACCCTCCTCGCGCTCGAAGCTCCCGTCGCGGGAGAACTGCGGCGGGTGGTGACGGCACTGCAGCTGGTCGACGACCTCACCCGGATGAGCACGCTGACCGAGCACATCGCCGACACCGCCAGACGCAGGCATCCCGCCGCCGCGGTGCCGGAACCGGTGCGAAACCTGGTGACCCACATGGGCGAGGCGGCCGTCGACCTCGCCGATGCCGCGGTCGGCGTGCTGACCACCGCCGACCCGGGCGACGCCGCGGACCTCGATGCCCGCGACGACACCATGGACGATCTGCACCGCGACCTGCTGGCGGCGATCCTGGCCGAAGGGTGGGACAACGGCACCGCCGCCGCGGTCGACGTCACCCTGCTCGGCCGCTACTACGAACGCTTCGCCGACCACGCCGTCGAAGTCGGCCGCCGCACCCTCTACATGACCACCGGACGCCGGGACGACGAGGCAGCGCGATCCATCCAGCTCCCCGAAACCTGAGTGCACGTGGCGGATTCGGTGCGCTCGACACGTCCATCGGACGGGACGACGGGCGACCGGAACGATCCAGGCCGGCCCCCGGAGGGACCGGCCTGGATGTCACCGGATACCGATCAGGCCAGGTCGAACCGATCGTTGTTGGCCACCTTGACCCACGCCGCGACGAAGTCGTCGACGAACTTCGCCCCGGCGTCGGCCTGCGCGTACACCTCGGCCACCGCCCGCAGCACGGAATGCGATCCGAAGACGAGGTCGTTGGCCGTCGCCGTCCACTTGGGCGCGCCGGAGGCGCGGTCGAAGCCCTCGTAGACGTTCTCCGCCGACTCCGACGCCTTCCACTCGGTGTTCTGGTCGAGCAGGTTGACGAAGAAATCGTTCGTCAGCACACCCGGCCGGTCGGTGAACACGCCGTGGTCGGTGCCACCGTAGTTCGCGCCGAGCGCGCGCAGCCCGCCGATGAGCACCGTCAGCTCCGGAGCGGTCACATCCAGCATGTACGCCCGGTCGAGCAGCAGGCGCTCCAGCGGGGCCTTCTCACCGGCCCGCACGTAGTTGCGGAACCCGTCGGCCCGCGGTTCGAGCACCGCGAACGACTCGACATCGGTGTTCTCCTGGGTGGCGTCCGTCCGCCCCGGCGCGAACGGGACCGTGATGTCGTGGCCCGCGTCCTTGGCGGCCTTCTCGATCGCCGCGGACCCGGCCAGGATGATCAGGTCGGCGAGCGAGACCTTCTTGCCGCCTGCGGCCGAACCGTTGAAGTTCTGCTGGATCTGCTCGAGCACCGGCAGCACCTTGGCCAGTTCGTCGGGCTCGTTGACTTCCCAGTTCTTCTGCGGCTCCAGCCGGATGCGAGCGCCGTTGGCGCCGCCGCGCTTGTCGGTGCTGCGGTAGCTGGCCGCCGAGGCCCAGGCGGTCTTGACCAGCTGCGCGACCGACAGGCCGGACTCGAGCACCTTGCTCTTCAGGTCCGCGATGTCCGCCTCATCGATCAGTTCGTGATCGACGGCGGGCACGGGGTCCTGCCACAGCTGCGGCTCGGGAACCCACGGGCCGAGGTAGCGGCTGATCGGTCCCATGTCGCGGTGCAGCAGCTTGTACCACGCCTTGGCGAACGCCTCGGACAGTTCCTCGGGGTGATCGAGCCAGCGGCGGGTGATCTCCCGGTAGATCGGGTCCTCGCGCAGCGCCAAGTCCGTGGTCAGCATGGTCGGCGTGCGCGCGGGCCCACCGAACGGATCCGGGATCGCGCCTTCGCCCGCGCCGTCCTTCGGCTTCCACTGCCAGGCGCCCGCGGGGCTCTTGGTCAGCTCCCACTCGTAGCCGTACAGGTTCTGCAGGAAGCCGTTGCCCCACTTGGTGGGGGTGGAGGTCCAGACGACCTCCAAGCCGCTGGTGATGGCGTCCTTGCCCTTGCCGGTGCCGTAGGCGCTCTTCCAGCCCAGGCCCTGCTGCTCGATCGGGGCGCCTTCCGGCTCGGCGCCGACCAGGCTCGCATCGCCGGCGCCGTGGGTCTTGCCGAAGCTGTGGCCGCCCACGATCAGCGCGGCGGTCTCCTCGTCGTTCATCGCCATGCGGCCGAACGTCTCGCGGATGTCGCGGGCCGCGGCCACCGGATCCGGCTGTCCGTTGGGCCCTTCGGGGTTCACATAGATAAGGCCCATCTGGACGGCGCCGAGCGGATTGGCCAGCTCGCGGTCACCGCTGTAGCGCTCGTCGCCGAGCCAGGTGTCCTCCGGACCCCAGAAGACCTCCTCCGGCTCCCAGATGTCCGGGCGGCCGAAGCCGAAGCCGAAGGTCTTGAATCCCATCGTCTCCAGGGCTACGTTGCCCGCGAACACCAGCAGGTCGGCCCAGGAGATCTTGTTGCCGTACTTCTGCTTGACCGGCCACAGCAGCCGGCGCGCCTTGTCGAGATTGGCGTTGTCCGGCCAGCTGTTGAGCGGCGCGAAGCGCTGCGCGCCCTGACCGCCGCCGCCGCGGCCGTCGGAGATGCGGTAGGTGCCCGCGGCATGCCAGCTCATTCGAATGAACAGGCCGCCGTAGTGGCCGTAGTCGGCGGGCCACCAGTCCTGCGAATTGGTCATGACCGCCGCGACGTCGGCCTTGAGGGCGTCGACGTCGAGCTTCTTGAATTCCTCTGGGTAGTTGAAGTCCTCGCCGAGCGGGTTGGACTTGGAGGTGTGGGCGTGCAGCACCGAGACATCGATCTGCTCCGGCCACCAGTCCTTGTTGCTGCGGGGACGATGGTCCGTCTTCGCGGTGGGGGACGGGATCGCCGGGTTCTCGCTCTCGCTCGCGCTGCCGGTCTTGGTGTCAGGATTGGGCGGGCGGCTATCGGATGACACAGCATTCCTTCCTGAATGAGTGATGGGGGCTGTGATCACGAATGTGATCGGGAAGCCTGTGTTTCGACACAGTCGGGGCACAGGCCCCAGTAGATGACCTCGGCCTCGTCGATCGAGAACCCGCTGTCATCGGACGCGGTCAAGCAGGGGGCCTCGCCGATGGCGCAGTCGACATCGGCGATCACCCCGCAAGCTCGGCATACGACGTGATGGTGGTTGTCGCCGACCCGCGATTCGTAGCGGGCGACGGATCCGGACGGCTGGATACGCCGGACCAAGCCGGTGGCGGTGAGCGCGTTCAGCGAGTCGTACACCGTCTGGTGGGACACCTCGGGCAGCGCGGATCGGACAGCGCGGATGATCGACTCCGTGTCGGCGTGTGGGTGGTCGTGCACCGCGCTGAGCACCGCGACCCGCGGACGGGTCACGCGCAGCGAAACTCCTCGCAGCATCTGCTGGAATTCCGAGGCCGTTGGCATGCACGGAAGTCTTGTCCGTTTTCTGGAACGAGTCAAGAGTTTGTTTCGAAGTCGCGCTGTGCTAGCGGCTGTGCGGGTGCCCGCCTCGGGGAACTGCCGGGCAGCGTACCCACTGGGGCACGAGGCGCGGGGGCGTTTGCGCGATTCGATCGCGCCGATGAAGCCGGGCTTGTCCGGCTTCGAACGGGCAACCCTGCGGTACCGCGATCAGCAACCGCTCAGGGGCGGGGATTCGTGCGGGTCCATCGACGACGTTCCCGGTCGCCGGCCGCGGCGCAGCGACGGCAGGTCGCGATCACCTGGTCGGAAGTGTCGGCCAACCACAGCGCCTCGCTCCACGGGACATGCGGGAATCGCGCCAGCCGTGCGCGCGCGAGCGGGATGCCGCACAGCGTTTGATTGGTTCCCGGTAGCCATGCGTGCGTATCGCCGCAGGGGTATCGGATACCGTCGGCATCGATCCACCGGCTCGACGCGGCTACGGCGGGTTCGGTCCGTCCTGCCATATCCGGCGGGTGCCCCGCTCGTCCCGGCGGAAACTCCGGATCACGGCCGGAAAACGGCGCGGATGCAGCCTTCCTTCTTGTGCTTGAAGATGTCGTAGCCGTATACCGCGTCGTCGAGCGGCATGTCGTGGGTGATCAGGTAGGAGGGGTCGAGATCGCCCTGCTGGATGTAGTCGAACATGCGGGGGACGAACCGCTGACCGTATTGCTGTGCGGTGCGGATGGTGAGCCCCTTGTTCGTCACGATGCCCATCGGGAATTTGTCGGTGAGGCCGTAGATGCCGAGCACCGAGACGACTCCGCCTTTCCGGCACGCCAGAATCGCTTCGCGCAGCGGCGTCGCACGATCCGTTTCCAATCGGAGCAGTTGTTTGGCGCGATCGTAGAGCTGCTGCAGGCCGGTGCCGTGCCCCTCCATCCCGACGGCATCGATGCAGGCGTCCGGGCCGCGACCGCCGGTGTTCTCCCGCAGGAATTCCTGGACGCTGTCGACGGCGGTGTAGTCGATCGTCTCCGCGCCGAACTGCTCCTTCGCCACGCGCAGCCGTTCGGGAAAGCGGTCGATGACGAAAACCCGGTCGGCGCCGAGCAGGCGAGCGGTGTGCCCGGCCATCAATCCGACGCCACCGCTGCCCCACACCGCGACGGTGTCTCCGGGGTGGATGTCACAGAATTCCGCGCCCATCAGACCCGTCGGCACGGCATCGGACAGGAACAACGCCTGTTCGTCGGTGATGCCGTCCGGTATACGGAAGCAATTGGTGTCGCCGAAGGGGACACGGACATATTTCGCGTGGGAGCCCTGATAACCGCCGAAGGGATGGGTGTAGCCGTAGATTCCGCCGGTCGGGTAGCCCAGAATCGGTTGCTGTAGAGCGCCGTTCGGATTGGTGGTGTCGCACAGGGAATACAGCTCGTGGTCGCAATACCAGCACGACGAGCATCCGATGAAAGACGGAACCACGACACGGTCGCCGACGGCGATAGAGGTGACTTCGGCGCCGGTTTCCACGACCTCGCCCATGAATTCGTGTCCGAAGACGTCACCTTCCCGCATTCCGGGCAGATATCCGTCGATGAAATGCAGATCGGATCCGCAGGTGGTGGTCAGGCGGACCTGGACGATGACATCGTGCGGATTGACCAGCACCGGGTCGGGGACGTCTTCCACGGCGAGGTCGTCGACGCCGTTCCAGCACAGCGCATGCATGTCTCCTCCTGTTCACCGAGCCGACGAGCGCGCGCTCGGATTGTGGGCCAGGGTGGGCATTTCGCCGGTCTGCAGCCGGGCTCGGGCACGGTAGAGGGCGGTGAACATGCCCGCGCCGGTCAGCAGGTCGGGCAGCGGGGTCTTGGCTCGCATCGTCACCTCGGTACCGAGATCTCGGGGTGCCTCCCGGAAGCTCAGTTCGATTTCGAGACCTTTGCCGAACGCGGTGTCCTGGTCGTCCGCGCCGACGAACCGGAAGTGCCCTTCCTCCTCGCGCAGCGTGGTCTTCCAGGTCGTGCGTCCATCGGCGCCCGCCTGCAGCGTCCATTCGTAGATCGGCGGTGCAGGCGACGCGACTTCGGCGACGTCGCCGAGCACTTCGGACAGGTTCGCCGGGTCGCGCCAGAACTGCTCGACCTCGGCGCGTGGCCGGGCGATGGTCACGGTCTGGCTGCCCGAATAGCTGCCGGCCGATTCGATCACCCGTCCCACGAGATCGCTGAGCAGGTGTTTGGTGTCATCGATGTAGTGCATGGGCCCTCCTCTCGCTCTGCGTGGTCGCAAGCCACCCGGCACACACGAGAAGCGCCGCGCCCTGCGGTTCGGCACGAACTGTCTCGCCAGCGGCTACCCGCCACCGGCGACGCCAAACCGTTTCCCTCCCGCTGCGATGACATTCGCCCGCACCGCAGTGCCGCCGATCATCGCGATCGGCTGATCTCGGCCTGTTTCGCGGCCAGCCGCGCGGCGAATTCCGGCGACTCGAGCGACGCCACCTGTGGCACGATCTCGGCGTCCACCGCGTCGGCGTGCGCGTCGAGGTTCGCGGTGTGGCGCATGGTCCGCTTGGTGGTGATGAGCAGATCGCGCGGCGCTTCGGCCGCGCCCGCGGCGAAGTCGATCGCTCCGGCGAGCAGCGCGTCGTGATCGCCGTCGATCACCCGGTGCGTCAATCCGGCGGCGAGCGCTGCCTCGGCGTCGAGGATCTCGCCGAACAGCGTCATCGCGGCGGCCCGTTGCGGTCCGACGGCGCGTTGCAGCATCCAGGTCATCCCGCCGCCGGGATGCAGGCCGAGCCGCAGGAATCGCGCGTCGAACCGCGCGCGGGGACCGGCGATCCTGACGTCGGCGGCCAACGCGAGATTGAGTCCGGCGCCGACGGCGGCGCCGCCGACCGCCGCGATGGTCGGCAACGCGCAGCGCGCGATCGCGAGGAACCCGTCATAGATCACCCGCAGCCCCTCCTCGCGGGCCGCGCCGAGCGCGCTGAGATCGGCGCCCGCGCAGAAGGCGGGCGGCGTTCCGGTGACGATCACCGCGTGCACGCCGGTATCGCGCTCGGCCGCGGCGACCGCGGCGGCGAGTTGTTCCGACAGCGCCGGTGTCAGCGCGTTTCGCCGATCCGGGTCGTGCACGGTGATGATCGCGACCTTGCCCCGCCGTTCACTGCTGATCTGCGCCATGACCGGATCGTAGGCGCCGGCGGTGTCCGGGAGGCGCCCGGGATCGCATGGATCGGCACCGTACGGGACGCCGCCGGACGGGAGTACCATCGGGCGGCGTCGCCGGGTCGCGCCGGGTGCGTCAGTCGTGCGGAGACGATTCCGTCAGCGCCCGCGCACCGAGGGCGAAGGCGCGGTTGCTGTTCGGTACGCCCGCGTAGATCGCGGTGTGCAGGAACACCTCCGCGAGTTCCGCGGCGGGCACCCCGGCGCGCACTGCGGCCCTGATGTGCATGTCGAGTTCGTGCTCGTTCCCGACCGCCGTGAGGACGGCCAAGGTCAGCAATCGGCGGGTGCGGTGGTCGAGACCGGGGCGGGACCAGATGTCGCCCCACGCGGTCCTGGTGATGAAATCCTGGAACGGAGCGGTGAATTCGGTCATCGCGGCGATCGAACGATCGACATGCGCGTCGCCGAGGACTTCGCGGCGCACCCGCATGCCCTGCTCGAAAGCCGCTGCGCGCTGTGCTCCCAGCGGGGTGGCGCGCTGGATGTGCGACCGGAGGAGAGCGGTCACCGTGCCCGCGCTCTCCACACTCGCCAGGTGCGCGCCCGCCACGATCCGGAATTCGGCCTCCGCTACGCCGTCGGCTATCTCCCGCACCATCTCCGGTGGGGTAGCGGGGTCCTGCGCCCCCGCGATCACCAGGGTCGGTGCGACGATCCGGGCGAGGTCGGCCCGCCCGTCCCACTCGGCGAGCGCGGCACAGCATCCCGCGTAACCCTCCTCGCCGGTGCCCGACACCATCGCTGTGTGCCGGGCCACCAGTTCGGGGTCGCGCCCGGCGAGTTGCGGGGTGAACCACCGGCCGACGACAGCTCCGGCGATCGAGGCCACCCCGTCGGCGCGGACGGTGGCGGCGCGGTCGATCCACCCTTGCGCGGGCGGGAAGACGGCGGCCGTGCACAGCAGAGTCAGACTGCGCACCCGGGCCGGGTGATGCGCCGCGAGCCACTGCCCGACCGCACCGCCCAGGGACAGTCCGACGAAGTGCACCGAATCGAGGTCGAGCGCGTCGAGCAAGGCCAGCGCATCGGCTCCGAGTTCCGCGACGGTGTAGGGGCCCGGGGGAGTGGGCGAGCCGCCGTGGCCGCGATGGTCGTAGGCGATGGTCCGGTACCCGGCCGCCGCGAGCGCCGCGACCTGCGGCTCCCACATCCGCCGATCGCTGCCCAGCGAGCCGCTGAACAGTACGGGAACGCCGCTGTCGGGTCCGTCGACCGCGTAGTCGACCGCGATTGCTTGCACAGTGTCTCCGATCCGATGGCCTAGAGGGGGGGTTCACGAATTGGGCCAGCCGGTGTAGCCCTCGGCGAGGTAGGCCGTCCCCGCGGCGGAACCGACGATGCTGTCCAGTTCGCCGAGCTGACGTCGTTCGTCGAAGTCGCTCGCGCTCGCGACCCGGTGCAGCAGCGTCGTCATCCAGTACGAGAAATGCTGCGCCTTCCACACCCGGGCGAGCGCGCGATCGGTGTAGCGCGTCAACGCGTCGTCGTCGCCGCCGCGCAGCGCCCGCTCCACCGCTTCCGCGAGTACCCGCACATCGGCCAGGGCCAGGTTGAGCCCTTTGGCGCCGGTGGGCGGAACGGTGTGGGCGGCGTCCCCGGCCAGCAGGAGCCGACCGTGCCGCATGGGGGTCTGCACGAAACTGCGGAACGGCAGCACCGTCCGCTCGATGACGGGCCCCTCGCGCAAGGTGAAGCCGTCCGTCCCCGCCAGCCGCGTCTGCAATTGGTCCCAGATCCGGTCGTCGGACCACGCGGACGGATCCTCGGAGGGATCGCATTGGAAATACATGCGCTGCACGGTTCGCGTGCGCTGGCTGATGAGGGCGAATCCCTGCTCCGAGCGCGCATAGATCAGTTCCGGCGCGCTGGGCGGCGCCTCGACCAGCACGCCGAACCAGGCGAACGGGTACTCGCGGAAGTACCGGGTCGCGCCGCCGACGAGGCCGCGGCACACGCTGCGCGAGCCGTCCGCGCCGATCACCAGATCGGCGCGGATCTCTTGCGGCCGCCCGTCGGCGCCGACGCACCGGACCCGCGGCTCGTCCCGCACGTCGAGCACCTCGGTGCCGGTGACGCCGTAGCGCAGATCGCCGCCGTCGCGCACCCGGGCGCGGTGCAGATCCGCGAAGACCTCGGTCTGGGGATACAGCCAGCACGAGGCGCCCACCGCGTCCTGGAAGTCGATCCGGTGACTCGCCCCGCCGAACCGCAGATCGATGCCGCGGTGCTCGTGTCCCTCCCGCAGCACCCGGTCCGACACCCCTGATTCGACGAGCAGCCGCACGCTGTCGCGTTCGAGGATTCCCGCCCGGTGCGTGTTCTCGATCGCGGTGACCGATCGATTGTCGATCACGGTGTTGTCGATTCCGGCCGAGTGCAGCAGATGCGACAGCATCAGACCGGCCGGGCCGCCTCCCACGATCGCTACCTCGACCCGGGTCGAGCTGTAGGCCACGGACATCGTTGCTCCCTTCTTGCCAGGCCGACGCTAGGGAGCCGGTCTTTCCGAGGGCGAGCCGTGCTTTCCGCTCAGTGAAATCAGCTCGGTGGAACTCGTGCGGCGGCGCCGGTTGCCGCCCGGGGCGGCGCGGCCGCACCGGATTCCAGTTGCCGCCCGATGCCCTGCGCGGCTACCTGGAGCGCGGCGACGAGCCGTCCACGGTGGCGGCGCAGATCCGGCACCACGACACCGATGGCGGCGACCGTGGTCTCGCCACGCCGCACGGGCACCGCGACGGTGCAGGCGCCCAGCGTCATCTCCTCGACCGTGCTGGCGTAGCCATCGCGGCGAACTCGCAGGAGTTGCTCGTTCAGCCGTCCCGGATGGGTGATGGTGTACGGGGTGATCCGGGTGAGCGAGCCGAGCACCCGTCGCCGCACGTCTTCGGGCGCATACGCCAGCAGCACCTTGCCCACACCGGTCGCGTGCATCGGCAGCGTGCTGCCGACGGTGCTCACCACCGGCACCGACGCGCGCCCGGAGAACCGTTCGAGGTACAGCACCCGGTCGTCGTCGCGGATCGCGAGATGCACGGTGGCGCGGGTCGCGGCGTAGATGTCGTGCAGGAACGGGGAGGCCGCCTCCCGTAGCGAGGACTGCACGGGGGCCAGCAGGCCGATCTCCCACAGCCGTCGCCCGACGGCGTACTCGCTGCCCTGCCGGGCGAGCGCGCCGTGCTCGGTCAACTCGCCGACCAGGCGGTGCGCGGTGGCCGGCGCCAGTCCGGAGCGCCGGGCGATCTCCGACAGGGTCAGCCGAGGATGCCGCTCGTCGAAGGCCCACAGGATCGAAAGCACGTGGCCGGTGACGGTTGCGCCAGGGGTGCTGGTGTTGCCGGCCATGCGATGAGTATTCCACTGAGCAGAAAACACACCATGGTCGGCCGCTGGGAGCGGACCTACGCTGCGAGCCATGGGCAACGAATTTCCCCCGGCAGTAGCCCGGTTGTCGCCGCAGTCGGTCATCGATGCGCAGATCGCCGCCATCGAAACCGACTACCAGCAACAGGGAGTCGAGCAGACCCAGCCGCGACTGAACTACCCGCCCTACCGCTCCAGCGCGTTGCGATATCCGACGAAAGACCCGCAGCCGGTCGACCCGGAGACGATCGAGCTGGCGGCGCCGTGCTTCGGCCATTGGGATGTGGATCCGCTCGAAGCCGACCTCACCATCGGCCATGCCGGTGAACCGCTCGGACAGCGGATCGTGGTCACCGGCCGCATCACCGACGGCGACGGACGACCCGTCCGGCGGCAACTGGTCGAGATCTGGCAGGCCAACGCCAGCGGCCGATACGTGCACCAGCGCGACCAGCATCCGGCTCCGCTCGACCCGAACTTCACCGGCGCGGGCCGGTGCCTGACCGACGACGACGGGCGCTACCGGTTCCAGACCATCAAGCCGGGTCCCTACCCTTGGCGCAATCACCACAACGCGTGGCGCCCGGCGCACATCCACTTCTCACTGTTCGGCACCGAGTTCACCCAGCGACTGGTCACCCAGATGTACTTCCCCGGCGACCCGCTGTTCCCCTTCGACCCGATCTACCAGGCGATCACCGACAGCAAGGCCAGGCAACGGCTGGTCGCCACCTACGATCACGACCTGACCACGCACGAATGGGCCACCGGCTACCGCTGGGACATCGTGCTGTCCGGTTCTCGGCGCACCTACATCGAACAGGAAGGCGATGACCTGTGACACTTCCTTCGACTCCGGGCCAGACCGTCGGCCCGTTCTTCCACTACGGCCTGCTCCATCCCGGTGATCGCGATCTGGTGCCGCCCGGCAGCGCCGGCTCGGTGCGCCTGGGCGGACGGGTGCTCGACGGCGCGGGCGCCGGACTCCCCGACGCGCTGGTGGAGATCTGGCAGGCCCGTCCCGACGGCGTCGTGTCGCGGGAACCGGGTTCCATCCGGCGCGACGGCTGGACCTTCACCGGATTCGGGCGCGCCTCCACGGGACGTGACGGCCGCTACGCCTTCAGCACACTGCCCCCCGGTCCCACGGAGCCGGGCAAGCCCGCGTTCTTCGCGGTGACCGTCTTCGCGCGCGGCCTGCTGGACCGGCTTTTCACCCGCGCCTACCTGCCCGACGATCCGGCCGCCCTCGAACGGGACCCGCTTCTCGCTTCGCTTCCGCCGCAACGCCGCCGCACCCTCATCGCCGATCGCGACGAGCACGGTTTCGTCTTCGACATCCGCTTGCAGGGCGAGGACGAGACCGTGTTCCTTCGCTTCCCGGCCCGGTGAGCGACCTGTTCTGGGCGGGTGACGAGCGCGCCGGGGAACTGCTCACCGAGCAGGCGTGGCTTGCGGCGATGGTGCGGGTCGAGCAGGCGTGGCTGGACGCCATCGCCGCCCGCCGCATCGCACCCGGGTCCGTCGCGCTGACCGGTCTGGTCGGCCCCGCCGACATCGACGGCATCGCCCGCGGCGCCGAGTCCACCGGCACGCCCGTCCTACCGCTGGTGACCCTGCTGCGCGAACGCGCCGACGCCGCGGCGGCGCGGTGGATCCATCGCGGTCTCACCAGCCAGGACGTGGTGGACACCGGTCTGATGCTGTGCCTGCGCGCGGTGGTCGAGCGGCTTCGTGCCGAGTTGCGCGCGCAGATCGAGGCCATGACCGGCCTGATCGCCCTGCACCGGCACACCGTGATGGCGGGCCGGACCCTCACCCAGTACGCGGTGCCGATCACGTTCGGGCTCAAGGTTTCCGGCTGGCTGACCGGAGTGCTCGACGCCGCCGACGCCGTGGACCGGGTGCGGCTGCCCGCGCAGGTCGGCGGCGCGGCCGGAACCCGTTCCGCGATCGCGGATCTCGCGGGAGGCGCCGCCGAAGCCGCCGATTTGATCATCGCCGCGACGAGACTCCTCGGCTTGGAGCAGGCGCTGCCGTGGCACACCGCCCGCGCCGCGGTGACCGCCCTCGGTGACGCGATGGTGCGCTGCACCGACGCTTGGGGCCATATCGCGACCGATGTCCTCACGCTGTCGCGGCCGGAGATCGCCGAACTCGCCGAACCGGACGCGCCCGGCCGCGGCGGCTCGTCCACGATGCCGGGCAAGCGGAATCCCGTGCTCTCCGTGCTCATCCGGCGCGCCGCCATCGCCGCGCCTCCGCTCGCCTCGACGCTCCATCTCGCGGCGAGCCTGGCGGGTGACGAACGTTCGGACGGCGCGTGGCACACCGAGTGGGCGTCGCTGCGCACCCTCGGCCGCCGAACCGTGGTCGCGGCCGCGCAGACCACCGAACTTTTGACCGGCCTTCGAGTGGACACCGATCGGATGTCCGCCACGGCCGCGGGCTCCTGGAGCACACTGACCGCAGAACAAAGGTCCATCGCCGCGTTCACCGGCGCCGATGCGCCGCAAGACGACTATCTGGGCAGCACGCAGACGGTGATCGACGACGTGCTGGCCCGTGCCGCCGCGTTGCTGGACAGCACTCGATAGCGGTCCGGCGGGGCCGGCCGATACCAGCGTCCGGCGGCCGGAGCCGCCGGACGCGTGGCGATCACGGGCGTCAGAAGCGTTCGAAGACGGCGGCGAGCCCTTGGCCGCCGCCGATGCACATCGTCTCCAGGCCGTAGCGCGCTGCGCTGCGGTCCATTTCACGCAGCAGTGTCGCGAGGATGCGGGCACCGGTGGCGCCGACCGGATGGCCGAGGGAGATGCCCGATCCGTTCGGGTTCAAGCGGGGGTCGTCGGGCTCGACCTTCCACTCCTGGAGCACGGCCAGGACCTGTGCGGCGAAGGCTTCGTTCAGTTCGATGACGTCGATGTCGGCCAGCGTGAGCCCGGCCCGGCCGAGTGCCTGGGCGGTGGCGGGCACCGGCCCGATTCCCATGGTTCTCGGCGGCACTCCCGCGACCGCCCAGGAGATCATCCGCGCCATCGGCCGCAATCCCAGCGCGCGGGCGTGGTCGGTGGTGGTGACGATGCAGGCGGCGGCTCCGTCGTTCTGGCCGCTGGCGTTGCCCGCGGTCACGGTCGCGTCGGCATCGATGGCGGCGCGGATCGGCCGCAGGCGCGCCAGCGACGCCACGGTGGTGTCAGCTCGGGGATGCTCGTCTTCGGCCACCTGGAGAGGTTGCGACTTGCGTTGCGGCACAGGGACACGCACGATCTCCGCGGCGAACGCTCCGGATTCCTGGGCGGCGACGGCGCGCCGATGCGACTGGGCGGCGAACGCGTCCTGGTCGGCACGGCTGATCGAGTACTCGGCGCGGAGATTCTCGGCGGTCTCGATCATGCCGCCGGGCACCGGGAAGTTCGCTCCACCGGCGGTGACGCGCGCTCGCGCCAAGCGGTCGGCCAAGGCCACGCCGTCACCGCGCACGCCCCAGCGGATGCCGGTGGCGTAGAACTCGGCCTGACTCATCGATTCGACGCCGCCGGCCACCACGAGGTCGCTGCCGCCCGTGCCGACCTGCATGCAGGCCTGGATCACCGCCTGCAACCCCGACCCGCAACGCCGGTCCACCTGCACACCGGGCACCTGGATGCCGAGCCCCGCGTCCAGCGCCGCGACCCGGCCGATGGCAGGGGCCTCGCCGTTCGGCGTCGCCTGCCCGAGGATCACGTCGTCGATCCGCGCCGGGTCGATCCCGGTCCGCTCGATGAGCTCGCCGATCACGATCGCGGCCAACCGTTGCGCTGGAACATCTTTCAGCACTCCACCGAACCGCCCCACCGGTGTGCGCAAGGGCTCGCAGATCACAACGTCGTGCATCAGATGTCCTTCGAGGAACGGATCGGTGCCGCGGTCGCGGCGAGATCGGCGGAGATCGCCGCCGCGGTGCGCAGCAGGTGGGGAAGCAGGTCGCGGCGGACGGCGTCGGCGGAGTAGCGCGCGGTCTGCGTGGACAGGTTGACCGCGGCGACGACGTCGCCGGTGCGGTCGCGGATCGGCGCCGCGAGCGAGCGCAGGCCGACCTCGAGTTCTTCGTCGACGACGCAGTAGCCGTCGGCGCGGACCCGGGAGATCTCCGCGCGCAGCGCCTTCGGCGTCGCCAGCGTCCGTCCGGTCAGCGGAGCCAATTCGACGCCGCGCAGGTAGCCGTCGAGTTCCGGTTCGGGGAGACCCGCCAGCAGCACCCTGCCCATCGAGGTGGCGTACGCGGGAAAGCGGGTCCCGATGGTGATGGTCACCGTCATGATGCGGCGAACCGCGACCCGGGCGACGTAGACGACATCCGCCCCGTCGAGGACCGAGACGGAGGCGGATTCGCGCACGGATTCGGTGAGCGCTTCGAGGTGGGGCTGTGCCAGTTCGGGCAGGCCGAGTCCGGACAGATAGCTGTATCCGATTTCCAATACGCGCGGGGTGAGCCAGAAAACGGTGCCATTGGTGCGGACATAGCCGAGTTCGATCAGAGTGAGCAGGAATCGGCGGGCGGTGGCCCGGGTCAGATCGGTGCGTCTGGCGACCTCGCTCAGCGTCAGCCGGGTGTGGTCGGCATCGAAGGTCCGGAGGACGGCGAGGCCGCGGGCCAGGGACTGCACGTAGTCGGGTGACGGCTCGGTCATGCCCGCGCCTCCTTCGTTGCCGACGACGCTGCCGCGCTCATAGTTTGCCTTTCGTTCGAATAACGAACACATGGACGAATAGCGAACATATTACCGAGGCGCGACCTCGTGCGCCAAGTCGATGTTCGCATAGCGAACGGATGTGCATATAACGAACCCGACGGCTAGGCTGGTCGGCGTGATCGACAAAGTGATGCCAACCGCGGCCGACGCCGTGGCCGACATTCCCGACGGGGCTTCCCTGGCGGTCGGCGGCTTCGGCCTGGTCGGGGTGCCTGAGGCGCTGATCGTGGCCTTGCTGGAGCAGGGCGCGACGCGGCTGGAGACGGTCAGCAACAACTGTGGCACCGCCGGGTCCGGTCTCGGCCTGCTGCTCGATGCGCACCGGATCCGGCGCACGATCAGCTCTTATGTGGGCGACAACGCCGAATTCGCCCGGCAGTATCTGAGCGGCGAGCTCGAAGTGGAACTGACACCGCAGGGCACGCTGGCCGAGCGGCTACGCGCAGGGGGCGCCGGGATTCCGGCCTTCTTCACGCCCGCGGGTGTCGGGACGGTGGTGGCCGAGGGCGGACTGCCACTGCGTTACGACGGTGCCGGCGGGGTGGCGGTGGCGAGTGCTCCGAAGGAGACCCGCGACTTCGACGGCGTCACCTACGTGCTGGAAAGAGGTATCGCGACCGATTACGCCCTCGTCCATGCCTGGAAGGGGGATCGGCACGGCAACCTCGTCTACCGGCGCAGCGCCCGCAACTTCAACCCCGTGGCGGCCGCGGCAGGACGCATCACGATCGCTCAGGTGGAGGAACTGGTCGAGCCGGGAGAGATCGATCCCGATCGAGTCCACACGCCGGGCATCGATGTCCAGCGGGTGGTGCACGTCGGCAAGGTCTCGGTCGGCATCGAGAAGAGGACGGTACGAGCATGAGGCTCACGCGGGAACAGATGGCGGCCCGAGTCGCCCGGGAACTCGAGGACGGCCAGTACGTCAACCTGGGCATCGGGATGCCGACGCTGGTACCCAACTACCTGCCCGATGGCATCGAGGTCGTCCTGCACTCGGAGAACGGAATCCTCGGTGTGGGACCGTATCCCGCCGAGGACGAGCTCGATCCCGAAGTGATCAACGCGGGCAAGGAGACGGTCACGGTGCTGCCCGGCGCGTCGTGCTTCGACTCGGCGACCTCGTTCGCCATGATCCGGGGCGGACGGGTCGATGTCGCGGTGCTGGGCGCGATGCAGGTGAGTTGCCGCGGCGACCTGGCGAATTGGATGGTGCCCGGCCGCATGGTCAAAGGCATGGGCGGCGCTATGGATCTCGTGCACGGCGCCCGGCGGGTGATCGTGATGATGGACCACGTGACCAAGAGCGGTGAGCCCAAGATCCGCACCGAATGCACCCTCCCGCTCACCGGACTGCGCTGCGTGCAACGGATCATCACCGACATGGCGGTCCTCGACGTGACCGGCGACGGTCTGCGGCTGGTGGAGACGGCCCCCGGGGTGACGGTCGAGGAGGTTCGCGCCGCGACCGGAGCGCCGGTGGCGGTCGATCCCGTGCTCGTCGCCGCCGGATGACCGGGCGCCCCGCCGCGCTCGTCCGTCCTCTGCGTGGTGTTCGCCACGTCGTACAGGTCGGCGTCATCGAGCACGACGATCAGGTCCGGGATGTCCTCGGTGTGTCCGTTGCCGAGTTGGTCGACCATGAGATCGAGGGCGTTCTCGGCGAACTCGCCGACTTCTCCCAACGTGGCGGAGGCTTGCGGTGGGGCGATGAGACTCTCGATCTGCTCCCGGGCGCCGCTCACCCGCGGGGGCGGCCGCGTCGCCGATCCGGGATCGTCGCCGCTGGGCGCAAGCGGCATGCAAGAATCCGCAAGAGCCGGGCAATGCGGCCGCCGCACAGTGGTTCCCATGAACGAGACACGTGAAGTGGTGGTCGTCGGCGCCGGGCCGGTCGGCCTGATGCTGGCCTGTGAACTGCGGCTCGCCGGGGTGGACGTGCTGGTGGTGGAGCGCCTCACCGAGCCGGACCGCACCATCAAAGCCGGGGCGATCAATGTGCCGACCGCTCAGGCCATGTACCGCCGCGGGCTGCTGCCGCAGCTGCGCGCCGAGCAGGACGCCGCGTTCGCCCGGTTCGCGCAGTTCCGCCGCGAGGCCGGTATGCCGCCGATCGACCGCGGTCGGCGGCCCGCGGTGGGGCATTTCGCGGGCATCATGCTGAACACCGAGGCCGTCGACCTCGACGATCCGGAATTCGCCGAGGTCGGCCCGGCCGCCGAAGTGTTCCTGGTGGCCCAGCAGTCCATCGAGGCGATCCTGGGGCGCCGCGCCGCCGAACTCGGCGTGGAGGTCCGGCGCGGAGTCGAGGTCACCGGACTCTCCGACGACGGGGCGGGTGTCACCGTCGAGTGCGGTGACCGCGGGGTGCGCACCGGCTGGCTGGTCGGCTGTGACGGCGGGCGCAGCACTGTCCGCAAGCTCGCCGGGTTCGCGTTCCCGGGCTTGGACCCGGAGATCACCGGTCATCAGGCGATCGTGGAGATGACCGGAGCCGAGAACCTGCGGATGAGCTGGAACACCACCGAGACCGGCATCTACGCCTACGGGCCGATGCCGGGGCGCGTGCTCACCGTCGAACTGGACGGCCCGCCCGCCGATCGGGATGCTCCGGTGACGGCGGCCGAACTGCAGCACAGCATCCGCGCCGTCACCGGAGTCCCGGTGGTCGTCACCGCGGTGCATTCGGCCACCCGCTTCACCGACAACACCCGTCAGGTCCCCGACTACCGCAAGGGCCGGGTGCTGCTCGCCGGCGACGCCGCGCACGTGCACTCGCCGTTCGGAGGCCAGGGCCTGAATCTCGGCATCGGCGACGCGGTCAACCTCGGCTGGAAGCTGGCCGCCGCGGTGCGCGGCTGGGCGCCCGACGGCCTGCTCGACACCTACACCGCCGAACGGCATCCCATCGGCGCCTGGGTGCTGGAGTGGACACGGGCGCAGATCGCGTTGATGCGCACCGACCTTCGCAGCCGCGCCCTGCGCGCCGTCGCCACCGAACTGCTCGCCACGCGCGACGGCGCCACCGGCGTGTTCAAGCACATCTCCGGTGTCCGGCATCGCTACGACCTCGGCGAAGCGCACCCGCTTGCCGGAAAGGTCACGCCGGATGTGGAATTGGCCGACGGTACCCGCCTCGGCGCGCATTTCGCCGGAGCCGATGGCGTCCTGCTCGACCTCACCGATTCCGCCGACCTGCGCTCCCGCGCCGAGGGTTGGTCCGGGCGGGTGCGCGTCGTCACCGCGAAAGCCGCGCAGGCGCGCGAGCTTTCGGCGCTTCTGGTCCGTCCCGACGGTTGTGTCGCCTGGGCTGCCGACGGCGGCGACCTGGACGGCATCGAGGAGTCGCTGGCCCGGTGGTTCGGCGCTCGCGCCTGACATCGCACCGACCGTCGTCGCGTGGCGCACCCGGCGATGTGGTGGGTGACCGCGCCGGGTGACGGTTCAGCTCAGCAGCCGTTGTTCCAGCTGGGCGAGGACGGCTCGGTTGCGCTGCGCGTCCAAGGCCAGCGCGGCGGCCCAGACGTGCGCCGAGATGACTCCGGTCTGGACGCGGTCGATCCAGTCGTGGATGGTGCTGCGCCGATCGAGGGTATCGCTGTCGAAGGTGATCGGTTCGAGTTCCGGCAGATGCACGTAGCGCAGCTGGGTGCTCTCTCTTCCGCGGGCGTCGAAGATGCTGGCGGCCCAGACTTCCTCGGTGGTGGCGTTCGGCGAGGTGGTGCCCGGGTCCGGCTCGTTGTCGATCCCGTGCACCACCGCGTCCGCGGCGGCCTGGTGGGCCAGCCCGAAACCCCAGAGGCGACCGTGCATGCCTGCCATCATCCGCCCGGCGATGTCCAGGATCGGCGAGCCGGCGACGGTGGGGCTGTCGTTGGGCGAGAATTCCGCGAAGCCCGCCGCGCTCGCGCTGTCGTCGCCGCCGGTGCCGGTGAAACCCCAGATGTGCACGAGGCCGGTGTCGGTGGTCGGCGCACCGCTGCGGCGCGTGATCATGGCGGGCAGCAGGATGTCGATGACGGATCGGGCCGGATACCGGATCGCCGGTACGGTGTCCGAACGACGTGTGCTGGTGTTGCGCTTGTGGTTCCGGCGGCCGGACATGAGCGTCTCCGTCGAAGTGTGGTTTCGGACAAGGCATCGACCCGGTGGTAGTCAGCGCTGTCAGTGTAGATAGATCGACCGGTGACGTTGTCGACAACAGCACATACTCGTGCCCGCCGGATGTCCGGTCGCCCGGCCCTCGTCGTCGCGCGTGGTTCACCGTCTCGCCGCATGCCGCGGGCTGTTCGCCCAGGTGACGGCAGGCGGCGGCCGGTTGTGCGGTCGGATCTCCCCGTGCGGCGCCGAAATCAGGACGTATTGACAAGCGGAGAACCGACGGCGACCGCGCGGCGGCGTCAGCCGGGAAGCCGGTCGTCGGGCATCAGGCGGGTGATCGAGAGATCCCGTCGGGCTATTCCGGGGCCGTGCTCGTATATCGGGCGGATCGCGTCCAGCGCCTGCACACAGCTCAGGTGGTCGGCCGGATGCAGGCCGTCGGTGAATCGGAACCGCAGGCCCGCCGTGCCTTTGGCGGTGTCGGTGGTCGTGACGAGGCGGTAGCGCAACGGCGCCACGTCGGCGACGGCGGCGGTCCAGATGGAGCGGTAGCTCAACTGGGAGCCGAGATCACGTTCGACGATCACCTTCTCGACGGTTCCGGAGTCGTCGGTGATCACGTCGACCGATGTGCTCGGGGACGTGGCGGGCTCGGCGGAGCCGGGGAAGACCGCGTCGTGCAGGACGCGGAGCCCGGCCGCGTAGTACCCGTCGACGGCGGCGGCCGCGATCGCCGGGGCGTCGGTGGCGGTGGTGCCGATCCCGGTGTCCCGCAATGTTTCCCAGGGATATACCCCCGTTTCGGGAAGGTCGAGTTCCTCGACGAGTTCCAAGCGTCGGATGCCGCGGGTCACCTCGGCCAGGGAGCGAACCAGCCGTGCCGGGATCGTGGCTTGGAAACCTCCGGTCGCGTGGAAGGTGGAACGGCCGGCGCGGCAGGCTGCCAGAATGTCCGCGTGCGAGACGCGCCCGTCTCGCGGTGCGGTGGATATCACGTCGTAGCCGTCTCCGAGCAGCTGCGGTACAACGTCTTTCCAGATGTCGGTGGTGATCTCCGCGAAGGCCGGGACGAAGACGACCGACTTCGTGCCCTCGGGCGGCGCCTGCGTGGCCCCTACCCGCCCGGTCACCGCCAGATCCGGTCGTTGCTCGATTCGCTCGGCGATCCGCTGGGCGAGCGGGCCTGTGCCGAGCACCGCGACGGGCAGCGTGGGTGAACTCATCAGGACTCCACAAGGTAGTGCGGGCGCAGGTCGGGCATCATCACGCCGGGCGGTGCGTCGCACAACGGCGCGACCACGCTCAGCATGGCGGCGACCGAGATGTCGGTGACGGCCGACCAGTCGCCGCTGTAGGCCTCGTCGTCGAGTTCGTTGCGCATCTCGATGTCGCCGGGGCTGCCGAGGAGGGTGATCACATGCCCACCGGACAGGCTGCTCGGATGGTCCTGGCCGAGATGGGCGTTGCCGCCACCGACATGCCAGCACTCCTCGTTGGTCATGAAGAGGCGCTCGCCGAGATAGCCGCGATAGGTCATGTGGATCGCCCCGACGGTGCCGGGCTCGACGACCGTGCCGCCTGCGCGCACCCGGACGCGGGCCGGGACCGGGTACAGGTGCCGTTCGACCCGTACCTGCTCCGGACCGGCCCCGTACAAGGCGTGCGCGACGTTGCCGAGCACGGCGTCGAAATAGAAGTGCTGCATCAGGCCGATCGCGTGATCGGAGTCGACGGCGGCCAACGGCATGCCGAATCCGAGGCTCTCCAGGCCGCCCCACATCCCGTCGGGCGCGGAGGACAGATCCCCGACTTCCAGGAACCGCACCTCCCGTACGCGGTCGAGCACTCCGGCCAGTCGCAACAGCACCTGCTCCACCATCAACCCCGGATGCAGGCCGGTGCCGTGCAGGGAGACGCCGCCGGCCAGGCACGCCGCTTGCAGTCGGCTGCCCGGTTGCCGCCGGGGAATCACCCGGTCCACGACGAGGCCGGCCAACCGTTCCAGACCGGGACGCAGTGGTCGTGCGGCTGCCGAGTCGACCGCCTTCATGCCGAAACGCAAGGCCGCCAGCGCGTTGCGCAGCTGCGGGCCGAAGGCGTCGCCGGTGACCTTCATGTCGGCCACCGTGCGCAGGACGTCGAGCGGTGAGCGCGACGCGGACAACCAGGTCGGCATCGACGGATTGTGGTAGGACGCCGCGGAGACGACGTTCTTGCCCGATTCGAGCAGGTCGATGACGTCGTCGTCCGCGCCACGCACCAACGCGGGGGTGGTGGGGGTGTGGATGACGCAGTCGGCGTCGAGCGCGAGGATCTCCGCTTTCGACGTGGTCGCCGTGCGACCCACCGGCGGCAGGCCGGCCAACTCGCCGATGTCCTTGCCGTGCTTGTGCGGACTGAACACCTTGACTCCGACGACCTCGAAGTCGGGCGACTCGAGGGCCGTGCGCAGGGCGCGGCCACCCATGTCGCCGGGCCCCCAGATGATGAGCCGATAAGGACCTGACACAACCGTCTCCTTGCCGATCGCGAAATTCTCCGGCCCGCCGGCGATGTGTCGCCGCGGCAGCACCGGCGGGGCGTGCTGGCGGGCGGGCGATCAGGCGGTGCGATCCAGCTGTGGTGCCGAATGCCCGATGGTGGCCTCGGTTTCGCCGATGAGGCGGCGCAGGAAGGCTTCCTGCTGCTGGCGCCCGTGGACGGCGGCACGGTCGAGTCCGCCGGGCGTCAGGTGGGTGTAGGCGGTGCGCACGAGGTTGACGGGGATGCGCAGGGCGGGGTACCAGGGCGGGACGTAGGGCAGGCCGAGAATCCGCATCGCGCCGGGTCCGAGGAAGGCGCTGCTCACGGACAGGTGCTTGGCGCGGGCGAGCCGGCCGCGCAGGGTGGGCAGGTTGGGGTAGGACCAGCGCAGTGGATCGTCGGCCATGGGCAGGGCGAGCTGGCGGCTGGTCTCGTCGGGGTTGGTGATGGCGGTCAGGCAGTGGTCGAGGATGGCGATGCCGTCGCGGAAGCCGGTCGGCAGCCAGTGGTCTTCGACGCCGATGAGCCAGCCGACGTAGCGGGTGAGGTGGGCGGCGGCGGCCAGTTCGCGCGGGGACAGGACGACGCCGAGCGCCATGCCGCCGACGACGGGTGCGAGCAGGGCGCCGACGAGGGTGGCGGCCATGTCGGTCTGGTTGATCGGCAGACCCCATTCCTCGGTGCGCCAGTCCGGCATGGCGACGACGTGCCTGCGGACCAGGGAGTGGATGAGCCGCACGTGCAGGGTGGAGCGGTAGCCGACACCGTAACGGTCCATGCCGTTCTCGGTGGATACGTCCATCGCCCACTGCAGGGTTTCGGCGAACCGGCGGGCGGGACCTTTCTCCAGGGCGCCGGTGCGCAGCAGGGTCTTGTTGAAACCCGAGGCCAGATAGCCGCCGATGAACGAGACGTCGCGCGCGAAATACAACCCGTCGTTGCCGCCGGAACGGAACACGCGCTCGCCGTCGCGCAACAGCTTCGGATCGACCCACGCCGGGGTCGCCTCGACGACGGTGAAGAACTCGCGCAGCGGTGCGGGTGCGCCGGGGATGCTGTCGATGCCCGACCGCAGTGCCTGCTCGAACAACGGCCGTGTGCCCGCCATGCCTTCGGCGTACATCCATTCGACGAGGCGGTCCATCGGCTCGTCGCCGACCAGCAGTGCTTCGCCGAGCAACTGCCAGCGCTGCGCGGAAGGCTTCCCGATGCGCAGCAGCGCGGCGAACGGGCCGAGGCCGGGCGCCTTACGCGGCCGGTCCGGGTGGCGTGCCGGGATTGTCGCGGACGTGGTCATGGAAGGGCTCCTCATCGGGGCGGGTGATGCCGTGTTTCAGCAACGGCACGATGGTGGTGCGGACGAAGGCGCGGGCGCGATCGTCGTCGGTGAAGTCGACGCTGCCGCCGCCCGGGGTGAGCAGCAGCGAGTGGGCGAGGCGCGCGACGAGTTCGGCGACCGGGCGCGGGTCGTACTCGTCGATGAGGCCCGCGGACTGGGCGTGGGTGATCATGCCGACGATGTACTCGATGCCGATGGCGACCAGGCGTTCGCCCTGCACGGTGGAGAAACGCAAGGCTTCGTCGGGCGCCACCCGCAGCAGCTGGGTGACCAACCGGTGGATGCGGGTCTGCAACAGGACGTACAGCATCGTGTCCTCGATCTGGGCGTCCACACCGGCGGCGGTGGCGGCGATCGCGGTGACCTCCGCGAGCATGCGGCGGGTCTCCCGGGCGAGCACCGCTTCGATCAGGTTGTCCTTGCCCGCGAACCGGCGATGGACGGTGATCCGGCTGAGCTCGGCCCTGCGGGCGATGTCCTCCATGCTGGCCCGGCGGATGCCGACCTGCAGGATGCGTTCCAGCGCGGCGTCCAAGATCCGTTCGTCGACGCCGTCGGACCCCTCGCTCATGAAACAAACATACAAAGATTGTGTCATTGAGTCAATGATTCGATGCGCTCGTCCCGGCGGCCGCGAATAGGATTGCGCCAGAAGCGGCCTGGCGATCCGTGCGGCCGCGGGCACTCGGGAGACGACGATGACCGGACCGCGCTGGCCGACCGCCGCTCTGCGCTGGTGCGTCGCGGTCGCGGTCGCGGCGTCGGCGGGTGGATGCGCGACCCTGCTCGGCGAGCAGGCCCCGCCGCCGTCCGCCGAGGAGATCGCCGCCGCGACAACGGAATTGACCGGCCTGCCGTCTTCGGAGGCGGCGGAGCGGCAGATGGCAGCGGTCGTCGACCGGATCGCGGCCGCCGCCTCGGCGATCGAACCCGGATTGCGCTGGAGCCGAACCGGGGACCGCGCGCTCGGCCCGTGCTACGGGCCGTATGAGCACACCGGCGGAAGGCGTGTCGTCCTCCCGCGCTACTACGCGGACGCATCGCTCCCAGCGGGAGCGTGGCTCGGTTTCCAGGAGACGGCCCGCACCCTGGCCGCGTCCGTGGGCGCGACGGACGTGTTGCCCGGCGGCTCCTCATCCCCGGACCGGCACATCACGTTCGAGGGAGCGGACGGAGCGGAGTGGAACAGCAACACAGAGCTGTCGGTTTTCGCCGATGCCCGCTCGATGACGATCACCGCCACCGTGGGCTGCCGATTGCCCGAGGAAGATCGGTCGACCCGGTGACGTCGGTGCCCCCCGGCGCCGACTGATCGGTGCGCACACACGTTGCGCTCGGTTCTCGGCCCAGCTGTTCGCGGCGTGGGCTCGGGCCGATCATGGGCGTCGGTGTGGGCGTCAAATCTGTTGAGCGGTAGCGGGTCTTTGTTCAGGATGGTCGAATCTCCGATCATCGCTGTGGAAGGGGTCGCGGGTGCTGCCGATGTCTGTGCTCTGGCTGACCGGTGCGCCCGGGGTGGGCAAGTCGACCGCCGGTTGGGCGCTCTACTCCTGGGCGCGGGCGTCGCACCGGCCGGTCGCGTATGCCGACATCGATCAACTGGGTCTGCTCGTTCCCCCGCCCGTCGGCGACCCGGAAGCTCATCGGCTGAAGGCCGCCAATCTCGTGCGGGTTCTCGACACGTTCCGCCGTCGCGGTGCGCGACAAGTCGTGGTGTCCGGTGTGGTGGATCCGAGTGCCGGCATCGACGCGGCTGTGCGCGAGGCAGCGGATGTCGAGGTGACGCTGATCCGCCTGCGATGCGCGCGCGAGGAACTGCGACGCCGCTATCTCGCGCGCGGCTCGTCGAGCGAAAGACTCGACGAGCTGATGGCGGTGGCGGATGCCTTCGACCGCAACGGTGTGGGCAGGCCCTTGGACACCACGGCGATGTCGCCACGCACGGTCGTCGAGGCGTTGGCGGACCGGATATGCCCAGCGGCCGTGGGCTTCTCGCCCGTGTCGTCCTCGGCGCCCGAGGTAGGGCCACGCGTCGAGCCGTCGCCCGTGCTGCTGCTGACCGGCGCGACCGCGGTGGGCAAGTCGACCGTGGGCTGGGAAGTTCTGCGGATAGTGCGCGGCCGCGGCATCACCGCGGCGTACGTGGATGTGGACCAGCTCGGATTCGGTCCTTCCGGCTTCGCGGCGAAGACGGACAATCTCCTCGCGGTGTGGCGGGGGTACCGTCACGCGGGCGCGCGAGCGTTGATCGTCGTCGTCCGTGGAGCACCCCATCGGTACCGGGAAGCGCTGGCAGGTGAGCGGGTCGTCACGGCATGTCTCGAGGCGTCGCCCGCAGAGCTGGCGCGGCGGATCGCGCGGCGCGCTCGCGGCGACGGTCCACGCCTGGCGGGCGATTCGCTCGTGGGGGCCCCGGCCGGGCAACAGCTGGCAACGGTGCGCCGCGCCATCGAGGAAGCGGCTGTTCTGCGCGGCGGCGGAGGTGCCGATGTGGTCATCGATACCGGCGCCGAGACCGGTTCGACGGTGGCTGCCGCACTGGCCGGCGTGCTGGCCCCGGTGTGCCCGGCGTGAGCGGATCTCCCGGCGCGGCTGATCGCAAACGCCTACCGGAAGGTTCATCGATCACGAGCCCCGGAATGCTCGCCGGTAGGCGCCAGGGGTTGTGCCGACCTGGGCGCGGAAGCGGCGGCGCAGGTTGACCGCCGAGGCCAGGCCGACGCGTGCCGCGATCGCCTCCACCGGCAGGTCGGTCTCCTCCAACAGGGTGCGCGCCTCGGCCACCCGGCGCGACAGCAGCCATGCCCCCGGGCTCGTGCCGAGCTGATCGGCGAAGCGCCGGGCCAGCGTGCGCGGCGAGACGCTGAGGTGGGCGGCCATATCCGCGACCGACAGCGCCGTGCCGAGGCGCGCACCGGCCCACTCCAGCAGGCCGTCCAGCGCGTCCGTCGGCGCGGCGGGCGGCGCGTACTGCGTTTGGCCGCCCTCGCGGTGCGGCGGCATCACCATGTGCCGCGCGACGAGCGCGGCGTGCGCGGCCCCGTGATCCTTCCGGACGAGGTGCAGGCACAGGTCGATGCCCGCGCCCGCTCCGGCGCTCGTGGCGACATCGCCGTGGTCGACATAGAGTACGTCCGGTTCCACCCGCACCCGGGGGAATTCCCGCGCCAGCTGTGCGGCGCGCGCCCAGTGCGTCGTCGCCGAACGTCCGTCCAGCAGGCCCGTGCGAGCCAGCGCGAACACTCCGGAGCAGATCGTGACGAGCCGCGCCCCACGGGCGTGTGCGCGCAGCAGCGCGCGGTGTACGGCGGCCGACAGCGGCGCCTGGACCGGCGCCCACCCCGGGATCAGGACGGTGTCGGCGGAAGCGAGCGCCGAAAGGCCCTGCGACACCTCCAGCGTGTATCCGGCCGAGGTCGGCACCGGCCCCGGCGTCTCCGTGCACACGTCGAATTCGTAATAGTGCGGCACTCCGGCCCGCTGGGTGCCGAATACCTCCGCGGCGCAGCCGAGTTCGAAGGTCGACTGCACCGGCCGCACCAAGGCGACCACACGATGCATGGCAAGATCGTACCCAGTGGTGTCCAACTGGACACTTTCTCGGAGCGCTCGCGCGCGGCACCGTGAGAGCCATGCATTCGGAAATCCTCGCCCAGGAGGGCTACACGTCGGTCTCCGTCGCGGACTCGCCGGTCCGGGAGCTGTTTCCCGGCATCCGGGTACGGCACCTCTGGACCGGGCCGTCCGGAGCGAGCGCCAACGTGCTGGAGATGGACCCGGGTACGTCGTGGCCGCGCCGCGACATCCATGAGCCGGGCCCGGAAGAGGTCTACGTGGTAGCTGGCACGTTCAACGACGGCGCACGCGACTACCCGGCCGGGACTTTCCTGCACGCCCCGGCCGGATCGTGGCACGTGCCCGCCACCGCCACCGGCTGCACGCTGTTCGTCTTCTACCCGGAGGGTTAGCGGCGCCGCCGGTCATTGTGGACCACCGTTCACCGGGGTGAACGAAGGTGCGGTGGGAGCGACGCTGGCCGGTGCCCGACGAATCCCATCAACGAATCGGCCGCCCCCCGAACCTCGTGCCGACGTCGTTCACCGGTGCGTCGGCGATCGACCCGGCCACGTCCTCGGGCCTACCGCTGACGATCGGAGATGCACCCCGTACCAAGGCATCTACCTCGCAGAACACTGCCGCAATGGGTCTTCGCGCCGCACTGTCGACCGGGCCGGATCATTGTGATCCGGCCCGACTCGACACCCTGTGCCCGTGATCCCCGGCCCCGACGGGCGCCCCGGCTTCGGCGAGGCCGGTGAGCGCCCGCGGCAGTGGGCCCCGGTGCAGCACGCCGAGGCGTTGGGTGGCGCGGGTGAGGGCGACGTAGAGCTCGGCCGCGCCGCGAGGGCCGTCGGCCAGGATGCGTTCCGGCTCCACGACGAGGACGGCGTCGTATTCCAGTCCCTTGGTCTCCGCCGCCGCCACCGCGCCCGGCACATCCGGTGGCCCGATCACGACGCTGGTGCCTTCCCGTGCAGCTTCATCGCGCACGAAATCGTCAATGGCGGTACGCATCTCGTCCGTGGTGACCTGCCGGGACCACGGCCGCACACCGCACGCGCGAACCGACTCCGGCGGTTGGACGCCGGGTGCGAACTCGGCGAGCAACTCGGCGGCGACGGTCATGATCTCCGCCGGGGTGCGGTAGTTCACCGTCAGCGATCGGTAGACCCACCGGCCGGGCACGTAGGGCTCCAGCATCGCGTCCCACGAGATCGCTCCGGCGGCCGACCGGCGTTGGGCGAGGTCGCCGACGATCGTGAAGGAGCGGCCCGGGCAGCGCCGCATCAACACCCGCCAATCCATCTCGGACAGTTCCTGGGCTTCGTCCACCACGACGTGCCGGTAGGTCCAGTCCCGGTCCGCCGCGGCGCGTTCGGCGAGTTCCCTGGTGTCGCGTTCGAGGAAGCGATCCGCCAGGTCCTCCGCGTAGAGCAGGTCGTGGGCGAACAAGTGGTCCTCGTCGTCCATCATGTCCTCGCGCCCGACCAGGATGTCCAGCACGCCCGCCGCGTACTCGGCCTGGGCCTTGCGTTCCCGCTCGGCGTCGTCGTCCGGTTTCTCGCGCCCGAGCAGATCGACCAACTCGTCGAGCAGCGGCACGTCCGACACCGTCCAGGCATAACCGTCGCGGCGCAACAGCGCCCGGTCGGCGCCCGCCGCTTCCAGCCGCTGCGGGGACTCGTACAGTTCCGCCAGCAACCGCTGCGGCGTCAGGATCGGCCAGAGGTCGTCGAGCGCGGCGGCGAACCGGGCGTCGTCCGCGAGTTCGGCGCGCAGGTCCGACCGCAGGTTCTCCCATGCGTCGCGGTCCTGCCTGGTCAACCAGCCCCGGCCGATGCGCGCTATCGCGCGCTCGGTGAGCACCCAGGTGACGATCTCGGCGAACACGGCGCGGGCTTCGTTGTGCGGCAGCCCGCTCGCCCGCGCCTCCTCCCGGCCCCACTGCGCGGTCTCGGCGTCGATGCGCACTGTGACATCGGATAATTCGATCGGCACCGGATGCTCCGGCAGCCGCTGCCGATCGGCCACGGCCGCCGCGAGCACGTCCAGGATCGCCAGGGAACCTTTGCGCCGCGCGGCCTCCGGGTCGTCCTCTGCGGTGACATGCAGGCCGGGCACCAGATCGCCGGTGGTCGTGAACACGACATTCGTCTCGCCCAGCGCCGGCAGCACGCGGCCGATGTGGTTCAGGAACGCCGGGTTGGGGCCGACCACGAGCACGCCGTGGCGTTCCATCCGCTCCCGCTGGGTGTAGAGCAGATACGCGACGCGGTGCAGCGCCACGACGGTCTTGCCGGTGCCGGGGCCGCCTTCGATCACCAGCACGCCAGGGTGGTCGAGCCGGATGATCTCGTCCTGTTCGGCCTGGATGGTCGCCACGATGTCGCGCATCCCCTCGCCGCGCGGCGCGTCGACCGCCGCGAGCAGCGCCGCGTCGCCCCGCTCGCCACCGTCGGGGCGGCCGAGGATCTCGTCGGTGAAATCGACCACACGGCGGCCCTTGGTGTGGAACTGCCTGCGCCGTCGCATGCTCTCCGGGCTGGCGGCGGTGGCGACGTAGAAAGCGCGCGCCGCGGGCGCCCGCCAGTCGAGCAACAGCGGTTCGAACTCGTTCTCCGCGTCGAACAGGCCGATCCGGCCGATATAGGAGTGTTCGCCCGACAGCGCGTCCAACCGGCCGAAACACAGCCCGTTGTCCGCCACCTCCAGCCGCTTCACCTCCCTGGCCAGCGTGCGCACTTCGACGTCGCGTTCCATCGGGCTTCCGCCGTTGCCACGCAACGCGGCGGTGTACCCGCTCTTGGCTCGCGCGCGCTCGGCGTCGAGCCGAGCGTAGAGCCCGGCCACGTAGCCGCGCTCGGACCGCAATTCGTCCTCGTACCCCTGAGTTGACACAAGGCCCCTCCGCTTTCCTGGCTCGACGATCCCGCGCGAACGCCGTTTCTCGCCTGCCCGAGTCGAGCAGCGGCGCCGCAGCCAGCGATTCTGCGGCACGACCCGGGTCTTGCCGCAAGCCCCCGGGTGCGCTATAGGTTGGAGGTGGAGGGGGTCAGGCGGGGCTCACCCGACTTGGCGCCCGTGGTGTGCGGCAAAGAAGCCTGCCGCCCGGCAAGCCGCTGACCTCGCCGCCGTTGGCGCGGAACTCCGCGACCACGCCGCGGTTGAGGCCGTCCAGCGCGGCGGTGTCGGAAGCCAGTCCGTCGTAGTCGATCTCGGTCATGGTCACTCCACCAGCTTCTCGCTCTTCAGCCAGTCGTAGGCGACATCGGCGGGGTCCTCGCCATCGATGTCGACGCGGCCGTTGAGGTCCTGCATCAGTTCGTCGGTGAGGTGTTCGGAGATGGTGCCGAGCAGGGCGCGCAATTGCGGGTGACGCTCGATGACCGCGCCGCGCACGACCGCCGTGCCGCTGTAGGGCAGGAAGAACTTCCGGTCGTCGTCGAGCACGGCCAGATTCAGGTTCTTGACCCGCCCGTCGGTGGTGTAGATCATGCCGAAATTGCACGGGGCGCTCTTGGCCGTGGCCGTGTAGACGACACCGGCGTCCATCCGCGTGACATTCCCGGACGGGACGCCGTTCGGATCGTTGTAGGGGATCCCGTATTTCTGCAGCATCGGAATGAAACCGTCGGAGCGACTGAAGAATTCGTCGTCGACACAGAAGGTGCGCTCGGGCACAGGGAGCGCCGCCACATCGGACAGCGACTCGACGCGCAGGCGTTCTGCGGTCGGCGTCGACGCGCCGAACGCGTACGTGTCGTTGAAGTTGGCCGGCGGCAGCCACTCCAGATCGTGGTCGCGCTTCTCGATGTCGTGCACGCGCTGCCAGAGTTCGGCGGGGTCGGAGATCGTCTCGGTCTGATTGTGGTAATTGACCCAGCCGGTGCCGGTGTACTCCCAGAGCACATCGGCGTCGCCGTTCAGCTGAGCCTGCCGGGACGAGGCCGACCCCGGCGCACCGGTGAGGTCGGTGACCTTCGCACCCGCCGCGGCCAGGTAGGTCGCGGTGATCTTGCCCAGCAGGACGCCCTCGGTGAAGCTCTTCGACGTCACGACCAGCTCGGCGCCATCCAGCGGCCGGTCACCGCCGGGCAGGCGCGCGTCGTGGAAGGTTCCCGACGAACTCACCAGACCGCACCCGGCGACCGCGGCCGACACGACGAGTGCGCACAGCAGGCCGAGCACCCGGGCTCGTGGCGATCTCATGAGATCCCTCGCGGGGTCGCGGCCAGTTCGACGAGGCGGCCGAGCCAGTCGATGATCAGCGCCAGGAGTCCGACCAGGATCGCGCCGGAGACGAGCAGTTTGGGCAGGAAGAGGGTGACGCCGGTGGTGATCAGCGTGCCGAGGCTGGTCGCGCCGATGAACGTGCTCAGTGTCGCGGTGCCGACCAGGATCACCAGCGCCGTGCGCACCCCGTTGAGGATCACCGGCACCGCCAGCGGCAGCTCGACCTGCAGCAGCGTGCGCGCGGCCGAATAGCCGATGCCGCGCGACGCCTCGATGGTGCGCTGATCGACCTGCCGCAGTCCCACGATCGTGTTCTGCAGGATGGGCAGCACCGCGTAGACGACGAGGCCGACGATCGCGGTGCGGAATCCCGTGCCCAGCCAGAAGGTGAACAGCACGAGCAGTCCGACCGCAGGTGCGGCCTGTCCGATATTGGCGATATTCACCGCGACGGGCTCCAGCCGCTTCAGTGCCGGGCGGGTCAGCGCGACGCCGAGCGGAATCGCCACGACCACCACGATCACCGTGGCCACCACGGTCAGCTTGATGTGCTGCACGATCGTGGTCTGCAGGTTGTCCCAGCCGAGGGACGCCTGCTCCGTCGCGGTGAAGCTCGTCGACCGGTACCACAGGATGTATCCAGCGGCGATGACGAGGATGACCAGCGGTTCGAACCACACGTCGATCGGCACGCGGCGCAGGCGGCTCATGACGGCTGGTCCGATCCGAGTTCCTCGTCGGCGGCGACCACCGGCGTCGGGGCCGGATCGGTTCCGTCGACGTAGGTCGTGTAGGACAGATCCGCCTCGTCGGCGCGCCCCTCGGCGAGCTTGGTCCGGATCACCTCGGTGACCGTGTCGATGCTCAGCGAGCCGAGCACCGCGCCCCTGCCGTCGGTGACGAGCGCGGCGCCTTGGCTGGTGGCGAGCATGGCGTCGAGCGCGTCGTTGAGCGTCGAGGATCGCGCCACGACGGGCAAACGCCGATCGAGGTAGTCGGAGACCTCCGGTTTGGTCGCCACTTCCGCGAGCGAAGGCCACGACCGCGGCCGCCCGGCCTCGTCGACCACGACGACCCAGGTCTGCCCCGCGGCCTCGGCCCGTTCGATGACGCCGCGGGCGGGTTCGCCGATCCGTGCGGTGACGACGTCGTCATAGGCGACGTCGCGCACCCGCGACACGGTGAGATACGCCAGCTTCGCGCCGGACCCGACGAACTCCTCCACGAACGGCGTGGCCGGATCGGTGAGGATCTCCTCCGGACTCGCGTACTGCTCGACGTGTCCTCCCTCGGACAGGATGAGCACCTTGTCACCGAGCTTGGTGGCCTCCTCGAAATCGTGGGTGACGATCACGATGGTCTTGCCGAGTTCCTGCTGGATGGCGATCAGGCTGTCCTGCAGGCGCACCCGGGTGATCGGATCGACCGCGCCGAACGGCTCGTCCATGAGCAGCACCGGCGGGTCGGCGGCGAGTGCGCGCGCCACGCCGACGCGCTGCTGCTGTCCGCCGGACATGTCCTTCGGCAGCCGGCCGGCGAAGGTGGCGGGGTCGAGGCCGACCAGATCCAGCAGGTACTCGGTGCGCTCGGCGATCCGCTTCTTGTCCCAGCCGAGCACCCGGGGGATGGCGCCGACGTTCTTGGCGACCGTCCAGTGGGGGAACAGCCCGCCGGACTGGATGACGTACCCGATCGACTGCCGGAGCTTGTCGGGGTCCTCTCGGGTGACGTCGCGGCCGCCGATGAAGATGCGGCCCTCGGTCGGCTCGATCAGGCGGTTGATCATCTTCAGCGTGGTCGTCTTGCCGCACCCGGACGGGCCGACGAACGCCACGATGTCGCCCGCATCGATCTCGAGGTCGAGGCGCCGCACCGCGGGCTCGTCCTGGCCTTTGTAGCGCTTGACGACCGAGTCCAGTGTGATGGAGGCGCCGGTCACCGGCCGTTGCGGCGTCGCGGGAGCGGGCCCGTCGGTCACGTCGGTCATGACAGTCCCTTCGCGATCGTGAGGCGTCCGAGCAGGACGAGGAATGCGTCGAACACCAGCGCGATGATGACGATGAGGATGGTTCCGGTGAGCGCCATCTCCAGGGAGTTCGCACCGCCGAGACGGGAGAGGCCGTTGAAGATGAGCGATCCGAGGCCGGGCCCGAGGACGTAGGCGACGATCGCGGCGACGCCGACGATCATCTGGGTGGACACTCTGATGCCGGTGAGGATCACCGGCCAGGCGATCGGCAGTTCGACGGTCAGCAGAATGCGCCGGCGTGAAAGGCCGATTCCGCGGGCGGATTCGACGACCGAGGCGGGCACCGACCGCAATCCCACGATCGCGTTGCCGACCACCGGCAAAGCCGCGAAGAATGCCAGCATCACGAACGACGGCACCACGCCCAGCCCGAACGGAACCAGCAGGATCGCCAGCAGCGCCAGCGAAGGAATGGTCAGCGCGACCCGGCTCGAGGTCAGCGAAAGCGCGGACAGCAGTGGGAACCGATAAACCGCCACCGCCACGAGGACGGCGACGACGGTGCCGACCAGAACCGTCTGGAACGCGAGCGAGGCGTGCTGATAGGTGAGGAATGCCAGCACTTCGCCCCGCCCCCGGATATAGCTCCATAAATTCACGGGATTCCCATCGTCAGGCGAAGACCGGTCGGGAGTTGTTCACGGACAGCCACCCGGACCGTCGAAAAGCAGTCGGTTTCGCGGGATCGATTTCCGGCGGCGTGCGGAAAGCGAATCGCCGCGCCGCCGAATTCGCGCTCCTTTCCGACCGTAACCGATGCGCTGCGACACAGGAGTTCGGCGGGCACGAGTCGTCCCGTCGGCAGGAGGGCTATGCGGCCCGTGTGACGGGTGCGGCCGTCGAGTAGCACTCGGCGTCGCACACGCTCATGCTGCTCGGCGCGCCGCCGACGGGAATGGCTCTGCTCGGCGTGCGGCGGATGAGCTCGCGGTGCTCGGCGGACATGCCACGGCCTTTCGCTCGAATCGGACGACCGGGTCCGAGGAAACCACGCCAACTCGGGTCCGGCCAGCATTACGGTCAGCCGGATCGAAATGGGCGGACCGGACCTTCCGCCGGCCGGGCCGACGCGATATCGCCACCGTGGCACCGCGCGGGCGTCGTCGCGGCTCTGGACAGGCCCGACCGCCGGTTGAGTGCCCTTGCTGGTGCGGGCGCGTCCCCGTGCACGACGATCCTCCCGACCGAGAACCGCGCAGTCGATGGGACCGCACGGCAGGGTGCGCATTCACGACGACGGGTGCGCGATCCGCGGTCGCAAGCCGTCGACGAGCAGGTCGAGCAGCCGCCCGGCCTGTTCCCTGCGTTCCTGGCTCTCGGTGGCGAGCGATATGCCGCTGAGGCCGACGAGTAGATCCTCGGCCGCGACGTCCGCTCGAAGGGTTCCGGCCGCCTGTCCCGCCCTCAGCAGCGTGGTGACCGCGGTGGTCAGGCGGTCGCGGCTTTCGGAGAACGGATCGCCGCCGGAGGCGATGACGGCGCGCAGGGCCTCGCCCATCCCGCGCTTGGTGGTGGTGTAGTCGACGAAGCGGTCCATCCAGGTGCGCAGCGCCCGGTCCGGCGGGAGGCCTGCCAGCAGGTCGGCGACCGAGTCGCACAGCCGGGCGAGCTCGTTGCGGTAGGCGGCGTCGACGAGTGCCTCGCGGGTGGGGAAGTGGCGGTAGAGCGTGCCGATGCCCACGCCCGCTTCCTTGGCGACGGCTTCCAGCGTGACGTCCGGTCCGTCGTGGGAGAACGCGCGCACGGCGACCTCGAGCAGCCGGTCTCGGTTGCGTCGTGCGTCGGCGCGCAGCGGGCGTTCGGTCGCCATCAAGTCCTCCCGGGGAACAAAGCGGAGGCATCTCCGGTTATGGGTAGTACCGGAGCATCCTCCGGTTCGAGTCTACCGAGATGGGACACGTCATGACCGATCGCATCACCACCCCGTTCACAGCCGAGTCCACCGCGGCGGAGGTGCTCGCCGGCGTCGATCTCACCGGGCGGCGCGCCGTCGTCACCGGCGGCGCCTCGGGGATCGGCGTGGAGACCGCCCGCGCGCTGGCCTGCGCCGGGGCCGAGGTGACTCTCGCCGTCCGCGACCTCGCGGCGGGGGAACGCACCGCGGCCGATATCGCAGGCACCACCGGCAACGACACGGTGCGTGTCGCTCCCCTCGATCTCGCCGATCGAGCGTCCGTCGCGGCGTTCGTGGCCGCTTGGGCGGGTCCGCTGCACATGCTGATCAACAACGCGGGCGTGATGGCCTCGCCGCTGTTGCGCACGCCGCAAGGGTGGGAGATGCAGTTCGCCACCAACCACCTCGGCCACTTCGCGCTGGCCACCGGACTGCGTCGGGCGCTGGCCGCGGCGGGGACGGCGCGGGTCGTGTCCGTGAGCTCCAGCGCGCATCATCGTTCGCCGGTCGTGTTCGACGACATCCACTTCGAACGCAGGCCCTACGACCCGTGGTCGGCTTACGGGCAGTCGAAGACGGCCAACGTGCTGTTCGCCGTGGAAGCCACTCGGCGGTGGGCCGAGGACGGCATCACGGTCAACGCGCTGATGCCCGGTGGTATCCGCACCAACCTGCAACGGCACGTGTCGGAGGAGGAACTCGAGCGGCTCCGCGCGGCCGCGGGCGGGGCGAGCGTGTGGAAGACGCCGCAGCAGGGTGCGGCCACCTCCGTTCTCGTCGCGGCGTCGCCCTTGCTCGACGGTGTCGGGGGACGCTACTTCGAGGACTGCAACGAGGCCGTGGTCGGTGTTCTCAGCGCCCGCAACGGAGTCGCCGAGTACGCGCTCGACCCCGACGCCGCCGCACGGCTGTGGCAGGTGTCGAGCGACACGCTGGCCGGGTGAAGATATGCCTCGGTCTCGAAGTTTCCCACCCGGGAGTGCGCCGACGGGAGCGCTCCCGGGCGGCGGGGCGCCGCGCGCCGCGGATCGCTCACCGGCTGGTCGGCGAGCCCGCCACGGACCGGCGCAGCGGCCGCGAACCCGGTGAGCAGGCACCGCCGACCGGCCAGTCCCGCTCGGCCGGAAAGAACGTTCCCCAGGCCCGGTAGCGATGCCGCGAGACGGGGCTGAGCGGTTGCGCCGTGAGCGATCCCGGCGTGGTCTCGGCGAAACTCGACACGTCCCGGCACAGGTGGGACTGGTCGGTATAGCCGCAGGTCACCGCTACATCGGCGGCGGGAATGCCCGCGAGCAGGCCTTCGACCGCATGCCGGAACCGCACCAGCATCGCGGCGCGTTTCGGGGTGAGTCCGATCTGGGCTTCGAATCTGGCCCACAGCCGTTTGCGGCTCCACCCGCAGGATCGGGCCAGCGCATCGATGCGCACCTGTCCTCGGCCTGCGACGATGCGTTGCCAGCTGGCGGTGACTTCGGGGTCCGGCGTCCGGGTCGGCTCGGCACACCGCCGCAGGAACGAGTTCGTCAGCGCGAACCGTTCTTGCCACGTCGCGGCATCCGCGAGCCGCTCACGCAGCGACAGCGCCCGGCGGCCCCAGAGATCCTCCAAGCCGACGACCGTGCTGCCCAGAGCGGCCGGGTCGATATTCGACAACGAATAGGCCTGCAGGGGCGACAAGCGCACCTCGACGCATTCGGCCCGCTCGGTACGCACACGCATGGTTCCGTGTGGGAATCCGGAGACGAAGCCGCTGAACGCCTGCCGCCCCGCCGTGCTGTCGACGACGAGTTCGTTTCCCCCGAACTCGATCAGCACCGTGACCGCGGGCAGCGCGGTGACCCGCAGGTCCAATCCGCCCGCGCCGCGAGCGCGATACCCGATCATCGCCGCGCCGCTCACGGCCGGACGGCGGAAAACCCATCCGGTGTCATGGCCCCGTTCGAGCCCGGTCGCTCCCACTCGCCCAGGCTGACCGCACCTCCCCGTACCGGAGTGTCCGGTCAAGGCCGGTCGACGCGGTCGAGAGCGAAGCGGGCCAGATCGGTGGAGATGATCTCCGGTCGCCCGCCCGATTGTTTCGCCGCGGCGGTGAGCACGTCGAGGTGGTGGTAGCCGGGGGCGATCACCGTCTCGCCGTGACTACGCGCCCCTGCCGCGACGACGATTCCGGCGCCGCCGATCAGGTTGAGGGTCCGATCGGCGAGGACACCGCCGGGATGGGTGCGGTGCCGGGTCATCTCGGGGGCCTGCGCTTGGAAGACGTCGAACGCCAGTCGCATCGGGAAGTATCCCTCGATGAAATCAAGCGGTTGCGCGGCGAGGCTGCGCGAGAGGTCCGCGATATCGGTGACCTCATGGGTGGCATCGGTGAACGGTGCGCCGTCGCGGTCGGGCACGCCCGCGGTCACGGCCGGCGCGTCGTAGTCGAGCCAGGTGTAGAGCGGGCCGCCGGGCTGATCGGGAATAGCTTTGCGATCCGGACCGAACAGCATGCCGGTGAGGCCGCGCAGCGCCGGGAGCGCGGCGACGTCGCCGGGAAGCGGGAAGTCCTTGTCCGCGACGGAGCCGCCGTCGAAGAAGCCGAATCCCGCTTGCAGCAGGGCGAGCGGCTGGGAGTTGGCGTCGAGGAACGCGCCGAGCGCGGCGGCGTTCGTGATCCGGAAATCACGGACCGACGGGGAACCGGACGCGGCCGCCGCCGCGTCCCGCGACAGCAGCAGGCGGTAGGTGGCCTCCTGGTTGACATTGCCCGGAACGTAACGCGCGAGGTCGGATTCGGCTTCCGGCGCGAGATGAGCCGCCAGCCCCGCGATGCCGAGCAGGTTCATCGTCTCGGGGTTGATGACCGCGGGCAGAGCCAGCACTCGGGGCAGCACGCCTCGGTCCAGCGCTGCCTCGATCGCGGTGGAGCCGATGCCGCCGACGGAGAGGTCGAGGAAGTCCGGGATGCCGTTGAGCGCCGACAGCGAGGTGTCGATCGCGGAGTCCAGGGCGAAATAGCCCGCACACTGGTCGGCGCCCGCGACCCCGCCGAAATCCCATTCGGCGAAGAACGCGGTGAGGACCCCGCCCAGCGAATGCCCACCGCACAACGTCTTCCGCTTCCGCGACAACGGATCGGGCAGTTCCGTGGTGAGCAGATCGTATTGGTCCTGAACGGTCTGTGCGACACCGACGTGACCGAGCCACCCGAGCTGGTCGTCCGGCACCACGCCGCCGAATCGGCGGCCGTCGATCTCGGCGCCGCGATAGTAGTAGTCGACGGCGAGATGCACGTCGCGGGCCGCCAGACCGGCCTGCCGTCCGAGGTGGTCCTCCAGACAGTTGGAACGCCGGTCCAGCGCCCAGAACTCCAGGTGCCGACCCTGTTCCGCCGCTGCGGCAACGGTATTGCGCGCGAGACTGTCGAACGCGCCCGCGCCCTCGAAGATTCCCGGCTGCGCCACCAGCACGGCGTCGGCGTCGGCCGAGCGCACCGGGCCCGCGACATCTCGGTAGCGCAGGTACGACAGCCGGTCACAGGCGGCGGGATGCGGCCCGACCGAATCGGGCAACGGAAGGCGAAGGCTGACAACGGACTCCGCCACGGACGTGATCGGTGAGGAGGAGACCACCGTGGTCTCGATACGTTCCGTACCCTCGGCCCGCGCCGTGACGGCGGGTGTCGCGACCGCGACGATCAGTGCGGCGGCCGATATGCCGGATCTCAGGAATCGCAGAATTTCGTCCCGATGGCGCACGAATCTACCGTGGCTCACCAACAATTGCGTCGACATCGACGACCTCTCGTCACGACAGCGGAGCGGCCGTATCGCCGAAGTTTCCGCATCGGTGCGAGGAAACGTATGGCGGCGGCGCTCGGTTGTCAACGCCGGTGCTATCAGAATGTCTCGCAGCGGTCGGTAGGGTGGCGGCATGCGGGTCGGTGAACCGAGTAGTACCGCCATGGCCGTGGCGCGAGCGCGGGCTCAGCATCAGGTCGTCGATGAGCCGCGGGTGTTCAGCGATCCGCTGGCGTCGCGCATCGCCGGTGAAAGCGCCTTCGGGGCAACTGAATTCGACCGAGGCGTCGACGAAGATCTGGCTCGTCGGCGGCGCCTGTTCATCGCGGCGCGCAGCCGCTTCGCCGATGACGTCGTGGCGGCCGCCGTCGCCAGGGGTGCGCGCCAGGTGGTCGTGCTCGGTGCGGGGCTGGACACCAGCGCTTACCGCAATCCCCACGAGAACGTGCGAATCTTCGAAGTCGATCACCCCGACACCCAGGAATGGAAGCGGCGCAGGCTGGCCGAGACCGGAATCGCCATCCCGCCTTCGCTGACCTTCGCCCCCGTCGACTTCGAACAGTCGACACTCGCCGCCGGGTTGGCCGCGGCGGGACTGGACCGCACCGGCGACGCGGTGTTCGTCTGGCTGGGCGTCGCCGTGTATCTGACCAGGACGTCGGTCGATGACACGCTGCGCTACATCGCCGGTCACGGTGCGGCCGCGGAAGTGGTCTTCGACTACGTCTACCCGCTGTCCGACGCCGCGGCCGACGGCAGGCGGGCACGCGCGGATCGAGTCGCCGCGGTGGGCGAACCGTGGCTCAGTTTCTTCACGGCGGAGGAGATCCGCAGTGCGTTGCTGTCCTTCGGCTTCACCCGCGTCGAAGACCACACCGCGACAGAGTTGCTCGGCGGCTATGGCGTCGAAACCACCGCTCAGCCTGTCGACTCGGTGCCGCACCTCGTCCACGCCAGCACGGCGTGAGCCCACCTCGGCGGCCTGATGACCGCTGGCCCGTCGAATCCCGATGCGCCCGTTCGGTCACCACCACGGCGGTCGACCGATCGGAGTCAGAGGTCGGCGACCAAGGCCGCGGCCGCTTCGATCGCGGCGGCCTCGTGGTCGAGGAGGACGTCTCCGCCTTGGGTCGTGACGATCGGGGTGTACGGGTCTTCCACGTACTCCTCGCCCAGTAGCTCGCGCAGCACGGCCAGCCCGCAGAACGGAACATAGTGCGGGCTGTAGCCGCCTTCTTGTACGAAGGCGATCCGGCCCGCGCAGGTGGCGGCGGCGATGTCCAGCATCCGGCGGGTCAGGTGCCGGAAGCCGCCGCTGGTGACCATTTGCCGAGCCAGCGGATCGAGGATGCTCGCGTCGAAGCCGGAGGCGACGATGATCAACTCGGGCGCGAAGGCGTGCAGCGCCGGTTCGACCACTCGGTCGATCGCATACAGGTACGCGGCGTCTCCGCTGCCCGGCGGGA
Source organism: Nocardia sp. NPDC003726 (assembly GCF_053586955.1). Lineage (NCBI taxonomy): Bacteria > Bacillati > Actinomycetota > Actinomycetes > Mycobacteriales > Nocardiaceae > Nocardia > Nocardia sp. NPDC003726. Next base: position 69,993 of record NZ_JBSFNF010000020.1, read on the forward strand.
GCGGCACGTTGATCGCGTACCCGTGTCCGTCGCCGGCGCCGCGCTCCTCCCGGTAGCCGGAGTTCGGCGGGAAGCACAGATGCTGGTGGATCGAGAGGGTCAGCACCGACGGGTCCTCGTACCAGATGTCCTGGGTGCCGTTGCCGTGGTGGACATCCCAGTCGACGACGGCGATGCGCCGCACGCCGAGGACCTCTTTGGCGTAGGCGGCGGCGATGGAGACGTTGTTGAAGATGCAGAAGCCCATGCCGGTGGCGCGGGTCGCGTGGTGGCCCGGCGGATTGACCAGTGCGTAACCGTTGTCGACCGTCCCCGCCAGCACCTGTTTCACGAGTGCGATCGCACCGCCCGCCGACAGCGCGGCGATCTGGTATCCGCCCTTGCCGAACGATGAGACGCCGTCGCCGGCGTCACCGCCCTTGGGCTGCAGATTCTCCGCCTTGATCCGCTCCAGATGCTGCGCGGTGTGCACCCGCAGGATGTCGGCCTCTTCGGCGGGTTCGGCCTTGATCGAGTGCACCTTGTCCAGCAGTCCGGACACCGAGACCAATTCGTGGAAACGCCGTTTGGTATCGGGATGCGCGAGGTGGTGGCCGATCGGCTGGAGACCGACCGTCACGTCGGACGGGAACAGACTTCCGCTGCCGGTGTCGGCCCACCCGTAGAGGGTGTTCCATACGTATCCAGTTGTCATCGTGAACTCCTAGCGGTCGGCGGACCGCCACGCCGTCCGCCTGGGTCTCGTCCCGCCTGGGCGGGTGCTCGGGCTCATTAGAGGCACAGCAGCGACCGCTCCGCAACCGGACGAGTCGCCACCCATGGCGGCGCGTGCGCGATCTCTTCGCTGCCGAGTTGCGCACGTCCCGATCCGGCCGGGTCAGAACGTGCAGACTGCCCCATCAGGCCGCAAACGGGGGCAATGCCGCGAAATCCGGGGCCAGCCGGGCGGTGGGGACGGTGTGCGCGATCCAGCGACGGGCACGGCTGAGCGGATGATCGGGGAATTCCGCGTCCCAGCGCATGTCGTCGGCGGCGTTGTACGGTAGCCGCCCCCGCACCTCGGGAGCGTAGGGATGCGGCGGGTACATGCCGTCGAAGCCGATCTTGGTGGCCAGCAAAGCCTCGCGTAGTCCCGTGGTCCCGGCTTCGGGACACAGGATCTGGAGAGCAGCGCTGCTGCGGGCCTTCGGAACGATGACGGACGCGGCGAACACCAAGCCTCGGGGCTGGTTGGGCAGGGGCAGTTTCTCCATCCGCAACAGCGCGGGCTGCGCGTCGAGCCACACCACGAATGCCTCGATCAGACAGCCGTTCTCGGCGCTCCGCTCGGCCAGGCGACGGCGCAGGGTCGGCAGATCCGCCAAGGGCGCGGGCAGATCGGGGACGAGGTCGAAGTACGACACGTTCACCATGTCGCCGGTATGGGGATTGCGCCAGGTCGCGGTGTCGACCTGCTCCAGATTCGCGGTGTCGAACGAGATGGGCACGCGCCCAGCGTATCCGGCCGTACGGACACGCGATCGTGCCGATGACTCGGGTTCGCGGTAGCCGCCGTCGGTCGGCGGCGATCCGCATCGCGTCGGTCTTGGGCCGACAGGACCGCCGCCGGGGTCTCCTCGCCGATTCCATCCCCGATCGGAGCCTCGGCTCGGCCATCGGAGCCGGAGGTGCGATCGGCCGGTCGGATAGATTTGGGAAGAAGCTGGTGGTCGATGTGGTGGAGGAGGCGCGGTGGGCGCGAATGCGGAGTCGGCGACCGGTCCGGCCACGTTCGACGATCTGGTCGGCGAGATCCGCGCCAGGTGGAGTTCGCTGTCGGCCTCGCACAAGAAGCTGGCCGAGCGGGTCCTGTCGGACCCGGAGGCGGTGGCGTTCATGACCGTGTCCGATCTGGCGAGCGCGGTGGCGGTCAACGAGGCGACCGTGGTGCGGTTCGCGAACGGTCTCGGGCTGAAGGGGTACCCCGGTCTGGCCCGCCTGTGCCAGGAACGGCTGCGGGAGCAGGCGCAGCTGCTGCGGCGTTTCGAAAACCTCGAGCACTTGATGGAGCAGGGTGCGGGACTGCGGGAGCGCCAAGTGGTGCTGGACCAGGCGAATATCGCCCGCTCCTTCGCCGGCATCGCGGACGCCACCTGGGACGCGGTGGCCACGCAACTGGCGCGCGCGCCGCGAGTGCACGTGATGGGCCTGCGCAAGTGCCACGCTCCGGCTTACCTGCTGGGCTACCTGCTCGGGCTGCTGCGGGAGGACGTCGCGAGCGTGACGGGGACCAGGGGCTCGCTGACGGACGAGCTGCGGCGCGTGCGCCCGGGAGATTGTTTCGTTGCCCTCTCGATCCATCGCTACAGCCTGGACACCGTCCGCGCGGCGCAGTGGGCCCGCAGGCGCGGCGCGCACGTGGTGGCCCTGACCGACACCCCGGTCTCGCCGCTGGCGGCGGCGGCGCACGAGACCTTCTACGTCGAGGCGTCGAGCGCCAGCGTGCTGCGGTCGATGACCGCGTTCACCTCGATCGTCCAGGCGATGTCCGGTGCGGTGGCCCACCTGCTCGGCCACGAGGTGCGTGAGACGCTGTTGGAAGAGGAACGACTCCTGGACGAATTCGGCGTCTACGCCGCCGACGGCGACTGATCTTCCGGTGCCCGTGGCTGATTCACCGGCGCCATCGCCGCATTCCGGCCCGCGCGCCGCTGGTGCAGCACGCCCGCGGCCACGGCCAGGAAGGTGACCACGAGAGTCAGCGCCAGCGGCGTCCGGGTGCCGGATCCGAACACCATGCCCACCACGATGCCCAGCAAAGTGACCAGGACCAGGTACGGCAGGTAGGAAGCCCCCCACATCCGCACCGCAGGCGCGGCGGATTCCACGGCGGCGCCGTTGCGCCGGCCGGCGATGTAGGTGGCGCAGATGTACAGGTAGACGATCACCGCGACCGCGCCGGAGGAACTGAGCAGGAAGCTGAAGACCGCCCCGGTGGGCAGGAAGTAGTTCGCGGCCACGGCCAGGAACCCGGCGCTCGCGGCGGCGAGAACCCCGGCCGCAGGCACGCCGGAACGGGTGGTGCGGCCGAGTGGTCGCGGTCCCTCGCCGCGCCGGGCCAGCGAGAACAGCATGCGCGATGCGGAATAGAGCCCGGAGTTCAGGCACGACAGCACCGCGGTGAGCACGATCAGATTCATGATGGTCCTGGCGCCGGGAATGTTCAGCAGGTTCAGCACCGCGGTGTACGGGCTTTCGGTGATCTCGGCGCTGTCCCAGGGCAGCAATGTCACGACCACCAGCATCGAGCCCACGTAGAAGATCAGGATGCGCCCGGCGACGCTGCGCATGCTCGATCGAACGGCGTCGACCGGATCGGCGGCCTCACCCGCGGCGATGGTCACCAATTCGGTGCCGAAGTAGGAGAAGAAGACCGTCAGCGACGCGGCCAGCAGGGGAGTGAAGCCGTTGGGCAGCAAGCCGCCTCGTCCCAGCAGGTTCGTCGTGCCCGGCGCCGCGTAATGCGGGAACGCGCCGCAGATCGCGGCGATGCCGATGCCGATGAAGACGACGATCGCGGCGACCTTGACCAGGGCGAACCAGAACTCGAAACGCGCGAACGAGCTGACCGCGGCCAGATTGACTCCGGTCAGAACGCACAGGAAGAGCAAGGCGAACGCCCAGGCGGGCGCGGCGGGCAGCAGTTGGTTGGCGATCGCGCCACCCGCGACGGCCTCGAACGCGACCGTCACGCACCAGTGGTAGCTGTAGACCCACCCGACCGACAGCCCGGCCCACGGCCCGAGTTCACGTGCGGCGTAGCTGGAGAACGAACCGGTCTCCGGACTGGCCGTGGCCAGTTCGGCCAGCATGCGCATCACCAGGATGACGACCACGCCGGTGCACAGATAGGCCAGGACGATGCCGGGCCCGGCGGCCGCGATCGCGTTGCCGCTGCCGACGAACAAGCCTGCGCCGATGACGCCGCCGATCCCGATCATCGTGAGCTGACGAGTGTTGATGGCGTGCTGCAGATTTCCCGCAGGGGGGATTGCGGTGGGCACGATGCCTCCCAAGGACCGTGGGCTGTGACCCGGGTAACGGATGGTCGGTCATGCAACGCCGCCCGCCTCGTGTTTGCAAATTGATTTGCATCCACTGCTGGGAATGCAATTTATATGGCATAGTGTGGCTTCGACCCCGAGCAGGAGGAACTGAAAGATGTCCACGGTGCTGGTGAGCAGGTCCGGTCCCATCGCGACGCTGACGCTGAACCGCCCGGAGCGGCTCAACGCGGTCAGCGAGGAGCTCTACGAAGCGTTGATCGGTCATCTGGTCGTCGCCGATTCCGATCCGCAGGTGCGCTGCGTGATCCTGCATGGTGCCGGTCGCGCGTTCTGCGCGGGCGCGGATCTGAAAGCGCACCGCTCCGGCACTCGAACGCCCGCCGAGCAAGCGCATTACCTCGATCTCGCGCAGCGCGCGTGCGAGCAGATCCAGCGGATGGACACGCCCGTGGTCGCCGCCGTCGCGGGCTACGCGCTCGGCGCCGGTGCCGAACTGGCCGTCAGCGCGGACTTTCTCGTCATGGCCGACGATGCCCAGATCGGTTTTCCCGAGGTGAGTATCGGGACGTTCGTCGGCGGCGGAGTCACCCATCGACTGCCCAGGCTGATCGGTCTGCGCCGGGCTGCCGACCTGCTCATCCTCGGCGAACGATGCGACGCGGCAAGGGCCTTCGACTGGGGGCTGGCCTACGCGTCCGTCTCCGGCGACATCCTTCTCGACACCGCGCGCGGACTCGCCGAATCGCTGGCCGCCAAAGCTCCGTTGCCGCTGGCGCGGATGAAGGCAGCGCTGCGCCGTGACGATCCCCTCGACGTCGCCCTCGCCACCGAGCCGCGCCAGATCCTCGAGTTGATGGCGACCCGGGACTGGGCCGAGGGCGTCGCGGCCTTCGCCGAACGCCGCACTCCTGTGTTCGAAGGAAAGTGACATGACCACACTCGACGCACCGGTCCGCACCGCGCTCGAACGGCTGCTCGACCCCCACTCCATCGTGGTGGTCGGCGCGTCCGCCGACCCGGCGAAGCGTGGGCATCAAGTCCTCCGGGCCCTGCTGGAGGACGGATACGCCCATCCCGTCTACCCGGTCAACCCGAACGCGGACCGGATCCTCGGCCTCGACGTCCTCGCCTCCATCGATCAGGTTCCCGCGGGCGCCGACGTCGCGTTGATCGCCGTGCCCGCGGCGGCGGTGCCGGGAGCGCTGCGGGAGTGCGCGGCCGCGGGTATCGCCGGAGCGGTGGTGCTGGCGAACGGTTTCGGCGAGATCGGGGCGGAGGGCGCCGACCTCGCCGCGGCGCTGGCCGAGGTGATCGAGGAGACCGGGATCCGGGTGATCGGCCCGAACACCTCCGGACTGCTGAATCTGACCTCCGGTGCGAATCTCGTCGGTCTGCCGGATGTGCCGCGCGGACCGATCAGTGTCATCACCCAGAGCGGGAACATGCTGTTGTCGCTGGTGAACGACGACCGCGCCGCGAAAGGTCCCGGCTTCCACGCGTACGTGGGGCTGGGTAACCAAGCCGACGTCCGCTACGACGAATGCCTCGTCGAACTCGCCCGTCATCCGGAAACCGGTGTGGTGGCGATCCACTCCGAGGGATTCGCCGACGGGCGGTCGTTCCTGACCGCGGCCGCCGCGACTGTGCCGGAGACGCCGGTGGTGCTGCTGCGCGGCGGGCGTTCGGAGGGTGGCCGCCGCGCCGCGGCCTCGCATACCGGCTCGATCGCCGGTTCGGACGCGGTGGCGACCGCCGTACTGCGCCAGGCCGGGGTGGAACTGGTCGACCGTTCCGACGAACTCGCTGTCGTCGCCGCGGCGCTCGCCACCTGCGTTCCCATCGCTCCCGGCCGCACGGTGGCGGTCCTCAGCGACGGCGGCGGTCACGCCGCGTTGGCGGCGGATGCCATGGCCGCGCAGGGCATCGAAGTGGCGCGGCTGAGCGAGCGAACCCGGCGGCAGTTGCGGCGGCTGCTCGGCAGCGCCGCCGCGGTGGCAGGCCCGGTGGACATCGCGGGCGCCGCCGACGCCGACCCGATGGTCTTCGCCGAAGCCGCCGAGATCCTCATGCGCGACCCCGCTGTGGGTCTCGTGCTGATCATCGGGCTGTACGGCGGCTACCATCTGCGGTTCGATCCAGCGTTGCGCGAGGCCGAAGACGCCGCCGCGGGCGCCTTGCTCGCGCTCTCCGCCGAATACGATGTGCCGCTGTTGATCCAGAGCTGCTACGCGAGTCTCGATATCGCCAACCACGACCGGCTGCGGGCGGGCGGCGTACCGGTGCTCGGCTCGATCGAGCACGCCGCACGGGTGGTCGCCGCCTTGCAGCGGCGTGGCCGCGTGCGGGCCGACCGCGCCCGGCGTTCCTCACTGCTGTTGCCGCCGCCGGCTCGGCCCATCCCGGGATCGGGAGTTCTCGACGAGCCCGCCGCGCGGCGGGCGCTGGCGGACGCGGGAGTCGACGTCGGCGAATGGACCTTCGTGCGCGACCTCGACGCGGTGGGCGCGGCCGTCGCCGCGTTCGGTCGGCCCTGCGCGGTGAAAGTCGTCTCCCCGCAGGTGATCCACAAGTCCGACGTGGGAGGGGTCAGGCTGGGCGTGGTGGCCGCAACCGCGAGCGAGCACGCCGCGGCCATCGTCGACGCGGTCACCGCGAAAGTGCCCGGCGCCCGCATCGACGGCATGATCGTGACGCCCATGGCCGACGCCGGTGTGGAGTTGCTCGTGGGCGCCACTCGCGATCCGGTCTTCGGGCCCGTGCTGGCGTTCGGCACCGGCGGGGTTCTGGTCGACGCGGTGCGGGACGTCACCTTCCGGGCGGTCCCGCTCACCGAATCGGAAGCGGGCCAGATGATCCAGGAGACGATCGCTTCCCGGATGCTCGACGGCTACCGGCATCTGCCCGCGGTCGATCGCGACAGTCTCGCGCGTTTTCTCGTCCGTGTCGGGGACTTCGTTGCCGAGCACCCGGAGATCTCCGAACTGGATCTCAATCCGGTGATCGCGTCGGGGTCCGCCCGCACCCCGGTCGACGTGCGAATCGTGCTGGCCGAGAACCCCGCCGGAGATCGCGATGAGTGACCCGCTCCTCATCGAACGGACCGGGGATGTGGTCGTCTGGACCTTGAACAACCCGCAAGCCCGCAATCCGATCTCCGAAGCCGACACCATCGCCGCCATCGAGGACGCGGTGGCGTCGGCCAACCGGGATCACAGTCTGCGGGCGGCGATCCTCACCGGCGCGGGCCCGGCGTTCTCCTCCGGCGGCAACGTCAAGCACATGCGCACGCGGACCGGGATGTTCGGCGGCACACCGGCGCAGCTGCGACAGGCATACCGGCACGGTATTCAGCGCATCCCGAAAGCCCTGTACCACTGCGAGATACCCACCATCGCCGCCGTCAACGGCCCGGCCGTCGGCGCGGGGTTGGATCTGGCGCTGATGTGCGATATGCGCGTCGCCGCCACCACGGCGGTCTTCGCCGAGAGCTTCGTCAAAGTCGGGCTCGTCCCCGGTGACGGCGGCGCCTGGCTGCTGCCGAGGGCGATCGGCATGGCAAGGGCCTGCGAGATGGCCTTCACCGGCGAGCCGATCGATGCGAACACCGCACTCGACTGGGGACTGGTCTGCGAAGTGGTCGAGCCGAGCGCCCTCATGGCGGCGGCCCGCGGGCTCGCCGCCCGGGTGTGCGGCAATCCGCCGCAGGTGCTGCGGATGACCAAGCGGCTGCTGCGTGAGGGAACACACCAGAGCTTGGAAAGCCTGCTGGAACTCTCGGCCGCGATGCAGGCCGCCGCGCACCACACCGAGGACCATCACGAGGCCCTTTCCGCCATCTCGGAGCGCAGACCTCCCGAGTTCACCGGCGGCTAGACCTTGCGGTTCTCCGACTTGATCAGCCACGCCAGTTTCTCCAGCGAGGCGGTGATCTGATGGAGCAGATCGCTGGTGCTCGGGTCTTCGGCGTCCACGGCGTCGTGCACGTCGCGGATGGTGTCGATCGCCGCGTACGTCCTGGTCGTGATGAGATCGACGACGTCGGCGGAGTTCACCTCTTGGGCCGGGAAGGGCGGCAGGCTGGTCGTCGCGGCGACGGTGTCGGACCGTCCGTCGGGCACCGCGTCGAGGGCTCGCATCCGCTCGGCGATGGTGTCGCTGCCCTCCCTTGCCGCGTCGACGAGTTCGTCGAGCTGCAGGTGCAGATCGCGGAAGTTGGTTCCGACGACGTTCCAGTGGGCCTGCTTACCTTGCAGGTGCAGTTCGATGAGATCGACGAGGACGCGCTGCAGGTCGGCCGCCAGCCGCGGGGAACCGGTGAAATTCCGGACCTCGTCGGCGAGACGACGATTGGTTCGCTTCTGGGTCTGATGTGCCGTGGTCATGGTTGCACTCCTTTCGGATCTTCATGGAGAACAACGCCTGGCTTTATTGGAACAATTCCAGATTATGCTGTCGGCTGGGTCACTGTTCGTCGGTGGCCTCCTCGCCGCCGTCCGTCCGGCGGTATTTCACGCGGCGGCAGAGGGCCCGTCCGGTCCGCGCGTGAGGTACGCCGCGTCTACTTCGCCGGTGGCGGGGCGCCGCCGCCGGGGATGGCGGCAGCGTGGACGGTGGTGTATTCGGCTTGCACTTTGTAGTAGCGCGATCGCGGGCCGTAGGCGGCGTAGAGGGTGAAGCCGCGTGGGCCCTCGAAGGCGCGCGGGGCTCCGTCGACGAAACGGGTCAGCACCGGATCGAGGTGACGCGGGAAGTTCTCTTCCTGATAGCGCTGCGGGAAGCAGACTCGCTGCATGCGCGGCGATGTCCAGGAAAACGTGCGGTAGACGTTGAACGTGCCGTCGAACAGGGCCAATTCTTCGTCGGTGGCCGCCACGAAATCCAGATCGGTCAGGATCGTGGCGATGTCGTCGGCGCCGACCGCACCAGGGGGCAGCACCTGGGAGTACAGGTTCATGGTTCGCGCGGGGAAATCGACCGCAAGGATGCCGACCTTGCCGCCGTAGCGGGTCAAGTGCTCGGCATGCGAGCGTGCCGCGTCCGGGATACCGGGAAAGGCGAGCATCCGCTCGACATCGAGGACGTCGGCGAAGAACAGCCAGACCTTCTGCACACCGCCGGTGAGGGAGAGGTCGACGGCTGATCCCGCCGGGATCTCCGCGCAGACCTCGTGCAGCAGTCGCTCCATCGGATGTCCGGTGAAGCTGATCAGTCCGGCTTCGCGCAACGTCTCCACCAGCTCGGCCGGTGGACCCGAGTGCTGCACCCTGGCGTTGACTTCGCGGTCGGGGACCGGATGGGTCGTGGTGCGCACACCTACCACCGAGCCGGTCCACAGCTCGGCGAGGGCTTCGAGCACCGGATCCACCACGGCGGGGTCGTAACCTGCTCGGGCCAGGCGCGCGAATTCCCGCAAATCCCGGCGCAGCCGGTCGAGCGTGACAGTGGCCGATGCGCTGCTCATACGTCAACCCCGAATACTCTCACCGCCAGGTGAGAAGCCAAGTCCGTCAACAACGACTCGTCACCCTAGCCGCGCGGCCGTCCGGCCGCTACGCGGTTTCGGGTCTGTGTTTCGCCCGCTTCGGTAGGGTTCGCGGCGGGAGCCGGGCACGAACGGAGCCGGAAAGGAGCGCGCACCATGCCGCTGGTCGGGCGGGATGACGAGCTGAAAGAGCTGGTAGCGCTCGTCGAGGGCCCCGGGGATCGCCACGGGGTTCTGATCCGGGGTGAGGCCGGGGTCGGGAAGTCGGCGCTGGTTCAGGAGGCGATCGCCGCGGCGGCCATCTCGGGCTCGCGGGTGCTGCGGACGGCGGGGGCGGAGTCCGAGCAGAACTACGCCTACGCCGGGCTGCACCGGCTGCTGTATCCGCTGCGAAAGTCGCTGGACGGGCTGCCCGCCCGGCAATTCGACGCGCTGACAAGCGCTCTGGGCCTGTCGGACAGCGGCGAGGAACCCACGGCATATCTGGTCGGGCTCGCGGCGCTGACGCTGCTGACCGACGTGGCGGCCGAACGGCCGCTGCTTTGCGTCGCGGAGGATGTGCAGTGGCTCGACCCCGCCAGCGCGGAGGTCCTCGCGTTCGTCGCCCGCCGCATCGATGCCGAGCCGGTCGCACTGATCGCCACCCTGCGCGAGGGGAACGGCACGCCGCTCGCCGACGCGGGGCTGAGCGTGCTGAGGCTCGAACCGCTGTCGGAGGACGACGCCGCCGCGCTGCTGGACCAGGCGGCCCCCGGGTTACCCGCGCGAATCCGCGATCGGCTGCTGGCCGAGGCGCACGGCAACCCGCTGGCGCTGACCGAGCTGCCGACCGCGGTGAGCGATCTCGCGGAGCTTCCCGCGCCGCCGCCGCTGACCGAACGGCTGGAACGCGCTTTCACCGCGCGCAGCGCGACGCTGCCCGCCGCCACCCGGACCGCGCTGCTGGTCGCCGCACTCGACGACAGCGACTCCGCCACCGAGATACTCGCCGCGGCGAGCGTTCTCCTCGGCACACCGGCCGAGCTCGAAATCCTCACGCCCGCTATCGAATCCCGGCTGCTGGCCACCGGGCCCGGCACCGTCGTCTTCCGGCATCCCCTGATGCGCTCGGCTTTGATCGCGACGGCGACGGCCGACGAGCGTGCGCGCGTCCACCGCGCGCTCGTCGACGTCATCACCGACCCGGAACGGCGCGCATGGCGGCGGGCCGCGGCCGCCGCCGGCCCGGACGAACAGGTGGCGCGCGAGTTGGAGGAGGTCGCCGAACGGGCGCGGCACGGCGGCGGCGCCGTCACCGCATGGGAGCGAGCCGCCGACCTCAGCGGCGACCCGCGGCGGCGCGCGGACCGATTGCTGCGCGCGGCCGAAGTCGCCGTCGATTCCGGCCGCCGTGATACCGCCGAGCGGCTCGTCGCGGCCGCGCGCGCACTGCCCACCACATCCCGGCAGCGGGCCACGGCGGCCTGGCTGCTCAGCGGATTCGACGACGGCGTACGCGAAAGTCCCTCGCGGATCGGCGAGTTGGCGAAGCTGGCCGCCTCCGTCGCCGCCGACGGGCACCCGGACGCGGCGATGCGGATCCTGTGGGGTGCGGCGATGCGCTGTTTCTGGGCCGAACCCGAGCCAGGGGCGCGCCCCGCGCTGCTGGCCGTGGCCGACGACCTTCCCATCCCCGACGATGATCCGCGCCTGGTCGCGGTCTCCGCGTATGTCGCTCCCTTCGAGCGAGGGGAACGGGTTATCGGCATGCTGCGCGCCCTGGCCGCGGGCGCCGGTCGTGCTCCCGAGGTCGACCGGTTTCTGGGCAGCGCGTCCCTGCAGGTGGGCGCTTTCGATCTCGCCGCCCACTTCTCCGCCGCGGCCGCACCGGGATTCCGCGCCGACGGGCATCTGGGGCTGCTGCCGCGTGCGCTCACCGTGCAGGCGTGGAGCCTGGCTCGCCTCGGCGATCTCACCGCCGCCGCGCCCGCCGCGGCCGAGGCCGCGGACTTCGCCCAGGAAACCGGTCAGCCCTTCATGTATGGGCTCGCCATCGCCGTGCAAGCCGAAATCGCCGCGCTGAGAGGTGATTACGCGCAGGCGGCGACGCTGGCGGGTACTGCGGAACGGGTCGGACTCGCCGCGGGCGCACGACCGGTCCTGGCCACGGTGCGACTCGCGCGCGGGCTCGCGGCGCTCGGCGAGGGCCGGTACGACGACGCCTTCGCCGATCTGCGCCGGTTGCACGATCCGCGGGACCCGTCGTATTCGCCCGCGCTGCGCGCCTATTTCCTGGCCGAACTCACCGACGCGGCGATTCGGGCCGGGCGGGCCGACGCGCTGCGAGATGTGCTGCGCGACCTGGAGCGAGCCGTGGCGTCCACGCCCTCGCCCGCTCTGCACATCGGATGGCGATACGCCCATGCCCTCTTGGCCGACGACGACGCAGAAGCTCACTTCACCAGCGCGCTCGCCGAAGACCTCACCGTCTGGCCCGCCGAGCGGGGGCGGCTGCACCTGTCCTACGGTGAATGGCTGCGGCGGCAGCGCCGGGTCGTCGAATCCCGCACCGAGCTGCGCACGGCCAGGGAGATCTTCGACGCGCTCGGGTTCAGCGCGTGGAGCGAACGAGCCCGGCTGGAACTGCGCGGTGCCGGGGAATCGAGCCCGAACCGCGACCCCGACGCCCGCGACCGGCTGACGCCGCACGAGCTGAGCATCGCCAGGCTGGCGGCCCAGGGGCTGACCAACCGGGAGATCGGGCAGCGGCTGTACCTGTCGCATCGAACCGTCAGCACTCACCTGCATCGGATCTTCCCTAAGCTCGGCGTCAGCTCCCGCACGGATCTGGCGGCGCTTCTGCCCGCCGACGACGCGACCGTGTGACGCGCGCCGGGCATGCGCCGAGCGGGCGGCGCACCGTCCCCGATGACCGACGGCGATTACGTCATCCGACGCTCGCGACGGCATCCGGTCGCTGCCTAGCGTCATCGGCGTGGCCGGAAAGGGCGATGAGCTCCGGCTCGGCACCACCGGCCCTCCGCGAAGGCTACTAGGAGTTCGGATGACCATCAGCAGACGACGACTGTTCGGCGGAGCGCTCGCGGCGGGCGCCACGGGCCTTGCCGGGACCTCGCTGGCGGCCTGCGCCGCCGACCGCGCCGCCGCACCGGGCGCCGACCTGCGCGCGGGAGCGGGAGCCAACACCACACTCGGTCCGGTCAAGCAGATCGATGCCGGGGTCCTGAACGTCGGATACGCCGAATTCGGCCCCGCCACCGGGCAACCCGTCGTGCTGCTACACGGCTGGCCGTACGATCCCTACAGTTACGCCGATGTCGGGCCGCTGCTCGCCGCGGCCGGGTACCGGGTGATCGTTCCGTATCTGCGCGGCTACGGATCCACCACCTTCCTTTCCGATCGGACCGTGCGCAACGGCCAGCAGACCGCGATCGCGCGCGACATCGTCGACCTCATGGACGCCTTGCACATCGATCGAGCGGTGCTCGGCGGATTCGACTGGGGCGCGCGGACGGTCGACGTCATCGCCGCACTGTGGCCGCAGCGCTGCAAGGCGATCGTGTCGGTGAGCGGATATCTCGTCACCCAGATCGCGGCCAATCAGCAACCGCTCGCGCCGGAGGCCGAACTCGGCTGGTGGTATCAGTACTACTTCGCCACCGAGCGCGGGCGGCTGGGCTACAGCCGCAATCGCCGCGAATTCAACAAGCTGATCTGGCGGCGCGCGTCCCCGCAATGGAACTTCGACGACGCCACCTACGAACGCAGCGCCGCCGCCTTCGACAATCCCGATCACGTCGACATCGTCATCCACAACTACCGATGGCGGCTCGGCCTGGCGCCCGGTGAACCCGAATTCGACGCCTACGAACGGCAACTCGACGGAGCCACCGTCACCGTGCCCGCCATCACCGTCAGCAGCGATTTCGACGGCGCGGCCAAGGACGGAAAAAGCTACCGCGGCAAATTCGCCGGCAAATACGAGCATCGTGTGCTCGACGGCATCGGGCACAACGTTCCGCAAGAGGCGCCACGCCCGTTCGCCCAGGCCGTGATCGACGCCGACCACCTGTGAGCGCGCGGTGTACGTAGGGCCCGCCATCGCGACGGCGTCGCCGAGCAGCGGATTACGTCAGCACAGCGTCACACGACGGATTCGGCGGCCTGCCCGCGACAGCGATGCTCGATGAGCGTCCGGAACCGCCGACACGGGGCCGGAATCGCAGACACAGACCGCATCGATCGATTCTCGAGGAGCAGCCCGATGGCCACCGTTCGCTTCCACCTGCTGTCCACCCTGTCCCCGGCCGAGGTCGTACGCGTGCTCACCGATTTCGGCCCCGCCCGCGCCGAAGCATGGCCGAGCATCGACGCCGAGCACTTCGTCGTGCACGAGCGCGGTGACACCTGGGCGGAGGTCACCGAGGGCACCGCGGCCGCGTGGGAACGCGCCCGTTACGAATGGGATCCGGCCGGTGACACCGTCACCGTCACCACCCTGGACTCCAAACTCTTCGGCGCGGGCGGCGGCTGGGTCTTCCGGGCCGCCCCCGGCGAGGACGGCACCCGGGTCGACGTGGAATTGACGCGCACTCCGCGGACGGTCAAAGGCAAGATCCTCGCCGCGCTGCTGCCCTTGGTCGGCCCGTCCTCGCTGCGCAAGTCCTTCGCCGGCCCGCTGCGGGCAGCGTGATGACCGCGCGGCATGCGGCCACGCACGACAGCCCGCTACCCTCCGAGCCGCACCCCGGCAGGCAGGCGGCGGGCGCCGTCGCCGCGCTTTTCGCGGGCCCGGCGGCGCTGTGGCTGGGAGCCGAGACCGCGGTACTGCACGGCCGGGGACCGGCGGTGTGGGAGTTCACCGGCTGATCGTGACCGCGCTGTGCCCGCGCGGATTTCGGATGCTCTGTGACCGCTAGGACTGCTCGGTGCGGAGGATATTCAGCCGTAAGCCGCTGGTCGCGAGTGGGTTCAACGGCCGGGCATGTGGTCAGCGGGTGGCCCGCGCGGCTTGCTCGATCACGTCGGCGACCACATCGGGGTGCGAGACGGCCACGGAGTGCGAAGCGGCGACCTCGGTGATGCTGGCGTGGGCGCGCTCGGCCATGAACCGCTGGGCCGCGACCGGAATGTTCCGGTCTTCGGTGGTGATGACGTCCCAGCTGGGTTTCTCGGTCCATGCCGCGACGGTGGCCTTCTCCTCCAGCGCGGACTGCGCGATCGGCCGCTGGGCGGCGGCCATCAGGGCGGCGCGGTCGGCGGAGACATCGGCGGCGAACTGCTGAGGGAATTCGTCCTGCTGGATATAGAGGTCCGTGCCGGCGCCGCCGTCGATTCCGGTGAACGGCACCGGGTTCAACGTGCCGCGCAGGGTGGAGCCCGGATACTTTCCGGTCAGCTCCAGCGCGGTCTCGCCCGGCGCGGGCAGGAAGGCGGCGACAAAGACCAGCGCCTTCACCTCGTCCTTTCCGGCGGCGGCCGCGCTGATGACGGAACCGCCGTAGGAATGTCCGACCAGGATCACGGGGCCGCCGATGTGGTCGACGAGCGCCCGCAGCGTGGTGGCGTCCGCGGCGGGTCCGCGCAACGGGTTGGCGGCGGCCACCACGGGATAGTGGTCCGCGCGCAACTTCTCGATCACGTCGTTCCAGCTGGATCCGTCGGCGAAGGCGCCGTGTTCGAGGACGATCGTCGGTTTCGGCGCGTCCTCGGTGGGGCCGGCGTGCGTGGTTCTGCTCGCGGTGCACGCGACGGCGAGACCGCCCGCGGCGATCGCGGCCGCGATCGCGGTGGTTGCTCGGGTGGTGCGCCGCCGGATGCGACCGCGTCCGATTTCGACCATGTGGTTCGTCCTTCGTACGGGTGTGGTGCAATTCGTGCGATCTACTGTCGGTCGTGCGGCATACCCGCCACATCCGTCAGGTGACGCTGCGCGCGACGTAGTTCCGGCGGTCGAGTAGTCGCGAAATGCGCTGTCGCCCGAACCATGGCAAGTTGGCAGCGTGAACGTGTCAGAGTTGATCTACAACGTCGTAGTCGTCGCGCACCTGCTCGGAATGGCCGCCGTGGTGGGTGGTTACGTGGCCGGGCGCCCCAACGTATCGGACGTCATGGTCTGGGGCGCGCGGTTGCAGGTGGTCACCGGGCTGGTCCTGGTCGGCATGGCCGAATCGATCGACTCGCTCGGCAAGGATCCGAACATGGTGAAGATCGGCGTGAAGCTGGTCGTCGCGGTGGCGGTGGCGGCGTTCGCCGAGATCGGGCACGCGGACGAGAAGCGAGGCAAGCCGGTGCCGTGGCTGAGCGACGCCGCCGGCGTGCTGGCGATCGTGAACGTCCTGGTGGCCGTGCTGTGGACCTGAGATGTCCGGCGCCCCCGCGGCGCCGGACATGCCTCACCCCTCGAACAGCGATTGCCCGAGATAGCCGCCCGGTGCGGCTACCCCGGGCGGGATGGCGAACACCGCGGAACCGATCGGGGTCGTCCACACATTGAGGGCGTCGAACTCCGCGAGCCGGCGTTGCACCGGAAGGAACTGGCTGTCGACGTCCCGCTGGTAGGCGGCGAACAGCAGACCCGAGTTGGACGTGGCGCCCGGCGTCGGCGCGTCGTCGTAGTTGTAGCCGCGGCGCAGGAAACGCTCGCCGTCGCTGGTGTGGTGCGCGCGAGCGATGTGTGACGACGGCGGGATGACCGGAATCCCGTTCGTGTCGACGGCCGTGAAGTCCGGCTCGTCGAACTCGTGGTGTCCGGTGAGCGGCGCACCGTCGGCGATGGTGCGGCCGATGGTGAGTTCCCTTTCTTCTCGGTCGATTTGATCCCAGGTGTCCAGCGTCATCGCGATCCGCCGCAGGACGCACGAGGTGCCGCCGCCCAGCCAGGGCTGCGCGGCCCCGTCGTCCCACACCAGACGGTCGAATTCCGGTGTGCCGGGCGCCAGGTTCACCGTGCCGTCGACCTGGCCCATCAGGTTGCGCGGTGTGCGGCCGGGAGCGGCATCACGGAACCCGCGCTGCACCCAGCGCACAGTGACCAGCGAGGTGACGCTGCGGCACAGCACACGCACCGTGTGCGACACCGTGGTCGCCTCGTCGGCGCACACCTGCAGGAGCAGATCGCCTCCGGTCCAGGCGGGTTCGAGCCGATCGATGGTGAACGGCGGCAGCGGCCGCAGCCAGGACGGCTTGCGGTGCTCCAGCCCGGCCGCCACGAACATCGCCGGCCCGAAACCCACCGTGACGGTGAGCCGCGCCGGGCGCAGCGCGAGTTCGGGTTCGGTGTCCGCGAGGGCGGGGCGGCCCTCGGTCAGCCGGGCGGCGTCGCCGGTCCATATCTTCAGCAGGCCCACGAGGTCGTCGCGCCGGACGCCCGGTCGCAGATCGACGGCGACGAACGCCGCGTGCGCTTGCGGGCGGGTGCCGATACCCGCTTGGTGCGCTCCGTAGAACGGCTCCGTCGCCGCCCACGGCGATGGATCGGAATCCCGCCGTCCGATGCGGGCGGCCGCGCCGAGCCCGACACCGGCGACGCCTGCCGCGGCGGCCCCGCCGCCCAGCAGACGCCGCCGGTTGATCCGTGCGGGACGCGGTCCGTTCCGGTCAGCCACCGTGCGCGGGGGTCTGCGCGCCCGCATGTGCCTCGCCGCCCGCGTGGTCGGGCAGGTAATTCTCCTGGTTGCCCGCGAAGTCGCGCACCTGAGCGGTGAAGGTGGTGGTCGAGCCGTCGTCGAAGGTCAGCGTGACCGACATCTCCGACCCCGTGCGCAGGGGCCCGCGCAGGTCCATGAACATGATGTGATCCCCGCCGGGGCGCAGCTGGGTGCGGCCGTGCGCGGGAATCACGAAGCCGCCGCGTTTGGGCCGCATCGCCTTCGTCCCGTTCGCGTCGACGACCACTTCGTGCAATTCGATCCGGCCGGAGGCGGGACTGGTGGCCGAGACGATGGTGCGCGGGGTGTCGCCGCTGTTGATCAGGTCGCCGAACGCGGCCGACATCCCGCTGTCGGCGGCCTTGACCCACTGGTCGGAGATGGTCACCGCGTCGGCTGATGCGACGTCGCCGGTCTTGTCGGCCGACGAGCACGCGGTCAGGAGAAGGGGCACCGCGGCGGCGGCGAGCGCGCCACGCAGGAGGCGAGCGGCCCGGGGCGGAAGGAAAAGGTTGTCAGGCATGGGGACTCCACAAGTCGTGAGATTCGGTGGGTGCGCGCCGACGAAAGCGCAGGCGCATCGGCCGATCCGTCGGCGGGCGCTGGTCAGCCGTGCTGTCGGTGAACACGTCGAGCATCGCCACAAGACCGGGAACTCCGGCGGCGGGGGCTTCGATCGAATCCTGCAGCCGCACCGCGGATTCTTCGAGAACGCAGTGCACGGGATTCGCGGCGAACCGGCTCGTCGGCTCGATGCCCGTGTCGGCTACCGCAGTCGAACCCGGTGCGGGACGGCGTGTGCCGGCCATAGCGGACGGGCGTGTGCCAGCTGCGGCGGACGGCGTTCGTCCCTGTGGACGACGGCGTTCGCCGACCGCGTCGGACGGCGACGATCCGAGGTCGCGGACCGAGCGTCGAGTGCGGGGCCGGGACGATGGCGCTGCTCGTCGGCGCGAGGTAGAGGTCAGCGCGGCGGTGGCGGCCCGCGCAGGCCGCAGCCGGAACCGAGCAGCGGGCGACGTGGATGGGGCGGAGCATGCTCGAACGCGGGCGAGCCGATCCGGACCGGTGCGCTCGGCCCTTCGCCGAGCACGCGCACCGTGCGGCGCACGTCGGAAGCCGCGCGCAGCACAGCGTGTTCGGCGGCGCGGATGAGCAGCGCGCCGAGCGGGACGGCCGCCAGATGCGTGCCGAGCATGACCGAGGTCGCGCGCGCGTCGTGCTGATGCGGGGCCGACAGCGTGGACGCGATGTGCGCGACTGCTTGCGCCACCGCGAGCGTGGCCATCATCTCGCCGATGCCGTGCCGGTGGGGCCGCGCCCCGGCCAGCACACCCACCGCCGCGCAGGCGGCGATCAGCAGCGCGACAGGCGCGGCCCCGGGCGCCATCGTGCCGCCGCCGAGCGCGTGCGCGGCGATGCTCACCGCTGCGGCGGCGGATCCGACGAACGCGCCGCGCAGTCGCGCCGCCATCATCGTCGGATTACGCACCGGCTCATACTACCGTCTGTCGTAGCTTTTGTTCGCATCGGAACGGACCTGTGCCGGGATGTCCAGCCGAGCCGCGCAATCGCGCCCAAACGCTCTGCGGTGCAGCGTTTCCGCCTGCCGGCCGGAGCCTCACACCGTGACGGTCGCGTGCACCAGATTGTGGTCGGACACCCCGCCGATGTCGTCGACCGACGCCGCCGTGACGGTCGCGCCGTGCACCACTACGTGGTCGATGTGCTGCGATTTCGCGCCCGAGGAACGCGGGCGGGTTGGTAGCCCGTCGGCGCTGTGCTCGGCGACCACGAAGTCCTCGCCCAGCGCGGCGGCGACGGTGGCGCGGTCGGTGTTGAAGTCGCCCAGCAGCACCGCGGCGTCCTCCGCTGCGTCGGTGGCGAGTTCGGCCAGGCGGGCGAACTGGTCGGTGCGCCGCCGGTCGCCGGTGACGTGGGTGGCGATCACCGTCAGGCCGCCGACGTCCACGACCAGCGCGCCCTTGCCGTGATCGTGGGCGAAGGATTCGGCGGTCACCTCCCTGCTCGGCCCCGCGGTGAGCACCACGAGGTACTCACCGCCGTCGAGCAGCGAGCTGGGCATGCGCCGCGGCGTCGGCAGCCGCTGATACCGCATCGCGTGGAACGTCCGGTCCGGCAGGGCCATTCGCAGGCTCGCCAGCTGATCGCCGCTGACCTCCTGTAACGCGATGATCCCCTCGGTGCGTTCGGCCACTCGCGCGGTGACTTCGGCGATCCGCGCGCCCTCGTCCGGCCAGCGGGTGGCGACGTCCTCGTACCAGTTCTCGGCGTGGACGCGATGCAGGACGTTCCAAGTGGCCACCGTGATCACCTTCGCGATGGTATGCGAACCGGGTGAAACAGGTTGCGGTGCGGGCTGTGCCGAGGCGGTGCGCGATCAGCTCGCGCCTTCGATGTCGATGCCTTGCTGCAGCGACTCGACCGCCTGATCGAGGACGCGGTACAGGGCCGGCACCGAGTGGTCCGCGCCCAGCATCCAGTGGTCGAGGCCGACGCCGAAGGCCGCGAAGCAGGCCGAGGCCGTGAGCTGCGGTCGCAGATCGTCGGCGGGAAGCCCGGCGCGGGCGGCGAAGTTCAGCGCCATCGCGCGCTGGCGTCCCAGTGCTCCGATGAAGTTCTCCCGCCGCAATTCCGGGTTGCCCACCAGCAGCTGCCTGGCCCGGCGCGCCGTCTCCGCCTGGCGGTCGCGCGAGCTGGTGTCGTGCTCGTCGAGCAAGAAGTCGCGCAGCGCCGCCCGCAGCGCGGTCAGTACCGATTCGCTCGCCGGGCGCCGGTCGACGGCGGCGAGCAGCTGCGCCATGAGGTCTTCTTCGTGGCTGAAGACCACCGCGAGTTTGGACGGGAAGTGACGGTGGAAGGTGCGCCGGGACACCCGCGCCGCGTCGGCGATCTGCTGCACCGTGGTCTGCTCGAACCCGTGGGATTCGAACAGCCGCAGCGCCGCGTCGACCAATTCCCGCCGCACCCGCGCCTTCTCGCGGTCACGCGCACCGTTCACACCCGTCATACCCGCTCTCTCCCCGCGATGTCACCATCATTGGTGTCTCAAAGTGACACTTTAGCCGCTACAGTGTCTCGGCGAGACACCAAACCGATGACCGAGAGGTGGCGCCATGTCGGTGCGACGTACAGCAATCACCGTGGCCGTGGCCGCACTGCTCTTCGCGGGGCCTCCGCTGGGTTCGGCCGTGGCGGAGCCCGCGCCGGGCGCGGCCGCGGGCACGGTCGTCACCGACGAGGCGCTGCCCGAACAGCTGTGGGTCGAAGGCACGGGCGCGGCTCGCCGCTTGACGTACTGGACCAGGACCTCCGACGACCGGCCCGCGCTGGCGAGCGGCGCCGTCTTCGTTCCCGCCGGCACGCCGCCGAGCGGCGGCTGGCCGGTGCTGTCCTGGGAGCACGGGACGGTCGGCCTCGCCGACGAGTGCGCGCCGTCGACCGCAGGCCGCAGCAAGCGCGACCTGGACTATCTGGCGACCTGGTTGCGCCAGGGCTACGCCGTCGTCGCGACCGACTACATCGGTCTGGGCACCCCGGGGCCGCACGCGTACCTGGACGGACGCGCCGAGGCGCACGCGGGGATCGACATGGTGCGCGCGGCCCGCGCCGTCGACGATTCGCTGTCGTCGAAGTGGGTGGCGATCGGTCAGTCCCAGGGCGGTGGAGCCGCGGTGTTCACCGCCTCGCTGGCCACGGCCTACGCCCCCGAACTCGACTACCGCGGCGCCGTCGCCACCGGCCCCGCCTCCAACGTCGTCGAGGCCGCCTCGTTCCTCGGGCCCGACGCGCCCCCGATCGACAACGCGCACCTCACCGCCTATATCGCGTACGTGATGAACGGACTGAAGGCGGCGCGACCGGGCTTCGATCTCGACAGCTATCTCAGCCCGGTCGGCAAGCAACTGGCAACCGCCGCCGAATCGCTGTGCTTCCAGCCGCTGGCCGACCGCGCGCAAGGAATCTCGGTCGACCGGTTGTTCTCGCGCCCGCTCGCGGACGGCGATTTCGTCGCAACGGCTCGCCCGGTCATGGACGTTCCGCTCACCGGCTACGACCGGCCGCTGTTCATCGGGCAGGGCACCAACGACACCGACGTCCCCGCTCCGCTGACCGCGAAGCTGATCGCCGATATGGAATCGCACGGCGTCCGGCCCGAGGTCCACGTGTATCCGGGCAAGGATCACAGCGCCACGATGGCCGCTTCACTGTCGGACAGCATTCCGTTCGTCGCGCGGCTGTTCGCCTGACCCGAGTGCGGGCCGCGCTCAGGCGCGCGCGGCCGCGGGCTCGAGGTCGGTTGTCTGCGGCAGTCCCTCGGTGGGCTTGCGCACCGGGATGGCCAGTGCGACCAGCGCCGCGAGCACCGAGACGCCACAACCGATCAGCAATCCGGTGCGGAAACCGGCCTCGGTGGGGATGGTGTGCCCACCGAGGCGGGTGCTCATCTGCGCGAGGACCACGCCGACGACCGCGGCCGACACCGTGGTGCCGATCGAACGCATCAAGGTGTTGAAGCTGTTGGCGGACGCGGTTTCCGACAGCGGGACCGCGCTCATGATGAGCGCGGGCATCGAGCCGTAGGCGAGGCCGACGCCACCGCTGCACACGCAGGTCACGATGAGCAGCCCCCAGGCGGACCCCATCAGCACGACCGAGGAGCCGTAGCCGATGGCGATCACCAGGCTGCCTACGGCGAGCGTCACCTTCGGCCCGCGCGCGGCCGAGAGCCGGGCGCCGAGCGGGGAGACCGCCATCATCACCAGTCCGGCGGGCGCCATCCACAATCCCATCGCCAGCATGGATTGTCCGAGGCCGTAACCGGTCGCCAGCGGCAGTTGCAGCAATTGCGGCACGATCAGCGACTGCGCGTACATGGCGAATCCGACCACGATCGAGGCGGCGTTGGTCAGCAGCACCTGCGTGCGCGCGGTCACCCGCAGATCGACCAGCGGATCCGCCGTCCGCAGTTCCCACCAGCCCCAGACCGCCAGGACCACGACCGCGACCGCGAACAGGCCGACAACGGTTCCGCTCGTCCAACCCCAGTCGCCGCCCTTGGACACCGCCAGCAACAGGCACACCAGCGCCGTGCCGAGACCGAGCGCGCCAGGAACGTCGAAACCGCCGCCGCCGCCGCGCGTCGGGATGGCGGGCACCAGCAGCCAGATCAGCGTGGCCACACCCGCGCTCAGCACCGCCGAGCCCCAGAACAACACACGCCAGCTGGCATTCTCGGCCACCGCCGCGGCCAGCGGAAGCCCCAGCGCGCCACCGATGCCCATCGACGCGCTCATCACCGCGATGGACGTGCCGAGCCGTTCGGCGGGCAGCACGTCACGCAGCGCGCTGATGCCGAGCGGGACCACGCCCATGCCGATGCCCTGCAGGCCGCGACCGGCGATCATCGGCACGACCGAACTCGCGAGCGCGCAGACCAGCGATCCGGCGATGAGCGGGACCGTGCACGCCAGCAGCATGCGGCGCTTGCCGTAGAGATCGCCGAGGCGTCCGGTGATCGGGGTGGCCACCGCGCCGGCGAGCAACGTCGCCGTGATCACCCAGGATGCGTTGGACACCGTGGTGTCCAGGATCCGGGGCAGGTCCCCGATCAGCGGCACCACCAGGGTTTGCATCAGTGCGGCGACGATGCCCGCCGCCGCGAGTACGCCGACGATGCCCTCGGACCGAGCTGCCGATGGTGCTGTCACGCGGGTCTCCCTCTCTCTCGATTCTTGTGCATAGTACACATAAATTGCACTATGCACAACAATTGTATTATGCAAATGCGCTGGTCTCGCCGTGGGGGTGTGGTATAGGTGCGGAGATGAGCCCGGGAGCTGGCGAATATCGGCAGGAGCGTTGCGTGGACAAGCCCGTATCTTCGGTGGAGTTCGAGACCATGCTGCTGGGGCGGCACAGCCTCAGCGCCAAGGCCCGCCGGGGTCGCGGCCACCTCGACCGCAGCGCCTACACGGTGCTGAGCAGGCTGCGCGTGCAGGGCCCGATGTCCGTGGGCGAGCTCAGCGACGCCTTCGGCCTCGACACCTCGACGCTGCACCGGCAGACCACGGCCATGCGTGGAGCCGGCCTGATCGAACGCATCCCGGATCCGGACGGCGGCATGGCGCGCAAGTTCCGCATCACCGCCGAGGGCGGCCGCCAGCTCGATGCCGAGCGCGCCTACAACGTCCGCGCTTTGGAGAACGTGCTGGCGGATTGGTCGGCCGGGGACGTCGCCGCGTTCGCCGGATTCCTGAAGCGGTTCAACACCGACATCGAACGCATCGACAAGCGTCCGTGGCCCCGGCCGTGAACGCCGGCCCACGCCGGCGAATGCACACGAAATCTCCACAATCGGCGCCGGAACTCTCCACAGCCGGTGGCTAGGGTTCGGTGCATGGAACACAGCGCACCGGCGCAGGCCGCACGGCGAATCCTGGTGGTGGACGACGAGATGACCATCGCCGAATCCGTCGCGGCGCGCCTGCGGGCGGAGGGGTACACCGTCGAGCTTGCGCACGACGGCCCCTCGGCCGTCGCCGCCGCCGAGGCCGTCGGCCCCGACCTGGTGGTGCTCGACGTCATGCTGCCGGGGTTCGACGGATTGGAGGTGTGCCGCCGCATCCAGGCGCGCCGTCCGGTGCCCGTGCTCATGCTCACCGCGCGCGCCGACGAAACCGATCAGCTCGTCGGACTTGGCGTTGGCGCGGACGACTATCTGACGAAGCCGTTCTCGTTGCGCGTGCTCGCCGCCCGGGTGCACGCGCTGCTGCGCAGGCTCGACCGGGCGGCCGCCCCCGACGGCGCGACGATCCTGGTGGGCGACCTGCGCATCGATGTCGATCAGCGCCGGGTCTGGCGCGCGGAGGTCGAGGCCGTGCTCACGCCACTGGAGTTCGATCTGCTCGCCCGGCTGGCCCGTCGCCCGCGCACCGTGCTCGCGCGCGAGCGGCTGCTCGAAGACGTCTGGGACTGGTCCGACGCGGCGGGCATCCGCGCGGTCGACAGCCACATCAAGGCGTTGCGCCGCAAACTCGGCGCCGATCTGATCCGCACCGTGCGGGGCGTCGGATACGCCTTGGAGGCCCGGTGAGCGCCGGTCCCGCGCGCATTCCGGAGGTGGGAAACGAAAAGCGCGCAACCTGTTGCGCCCGGTGGCGCCGGGTGAGCGACCGGATAGCCGAGCTGTTGCCACGGCCGTTGGACCCGGTGAAGTCGATCAAGCTGAAGCTCGCGGTCCTCATGCTGTGCTCCGGCGGCGTCGCGTTCGGATTCTTCCGGTTCAAGATCGGCTGGCTGCCCCCGCGCACCACGCTCACCGCGGTGGTGATCGCGTTGCTCACCTCGCAGTTCCTCGCCCACGGCATCACCAGGCCGCTGCGGGAGATGACCGCGGCGGCCAAGCGCATGGCCCACGGCGACTACACCCTGCGGGTGCGGGCGAGTTCGCGCGACGAAGTCGGGCAACTGGCCGAGGCGTTCAATCAGATGGCGGCCGACCTCGCCGCGGCCGACCAGCAGCGCCGCGACCTGATCGCGAACGTCTCGCACGAGTTGCGCACGCCCATCACCGCTTTGCAGGCGGTACTGGAGAACCTCGTCGACGGCGTCTCCGAGCCGGACCCGGCGACCCTGCGCACCGCGCTGGCCCAGACCGAGCGACTCACGCTGCTGGTCTCGGAACTGCTCGACCTGTCCAGCATCGAAGCGGGCGCCTTCCCGCTCGACCGCGAAGAGCTGCCGATCGCGCCGTTGCTGGCCGACGTCGTCGCCGAGGCGGAGGTCATGACCGCCGCGCTCGGGCGCGGCGTGCGGTTCCGCACCGACGTGCTGCCCGGCGCCGCCCGCGTATACGCCGACCGTGCGCGTCTGCATCAAGTGCTGCTGAACCTGCTCGACAACGCGGCTCGCCACGGGCCAGCGGGCGGGGAAGTCCGCGTCACCGTGCGTGGCGCGCAAGGCGAGGTCGTGATCGACGTCGAGGACGACGGCCCCGGCATACCGCTCGCCGAACGCGCCCGGGTGTTCGACCGGTTCACCAGGGGCGGCCGTACCGCGGGCGGGGGCACCGGCCTCGGCCTGGCCATCGCCCGCTGGGTGGTCGATCTGCACGGCGGCACCATCGCCGTCGCCGAGCCGGGCTCCCGGATCCGGGTCGTGCTGCCCGGCCGCTGATCCATCCCCTCATCCGACCCGGACCGCCAAGACGGCGCCGGGGTGATTCCGCACGCCTGTCGAAGGGACGAACCATGCCTCCGGAACCCGAATCCGACCCTGCGCCCGCGGTGGTGTGGAGCACCGAATCCGCCTCCGCGGCAACAACTTCCGGCACTGCGACGAGTGCGCCTCCGGTCGCCGGATCGGAGGGACCGGCGGCGAGCTCCGCCGCGCAGGACGGCGCGTCCGTCCGGCCTTCTCCGGGCGGGCCGACCGTCCGGCAGCGACCACCCAAGTGGCGGCGTGTGGCCTGTCCTGCGGGCGTGGTGCCCGCCGCGCTCGTCTCGGGTCTGGCGGCGGCGATTCTCGTGCACTGGGACCGGCCCGGCATCGGCTGGCTTCTCGCGGCCGTTGTGGCCGCGACGGCGGTCGTCCTCGTCGACCGCAACGCCCGCAGGGCGGTGGCGAGCGCGACGGAAGACGCCGTCGCGAAAGCGGCGCAGAAGGCCGGAAGGCCTTCTTTCAGGTGGATTTCCGCGCGCAGAGCACGGCTGGCGGGACGGGTGTGGTGGGCGACGCTCGCGCTGGCGCTGCTCGCGGTAGGCGCCGTCCGCGCCGCGGGCTGGCTGTTCGCCTTGTGCGTGGTCGCGGCAGCTGTCGCCGGTTCGCTGGCCGTCGTCGGCCGCCGCTCGGCGAACGGCGTCTTCTACGACACGCTGGCCGTGGGGCTCGAAGCGGTCGCAGCGGTGCCGTGGGCCTACGCCGGCACCGCCGGGGTGCGCGGTGCGAACGCGCCGCGGGCCAGGCGGCTCGGGGTGTCGGTGGCGGTGACCGTGGCGTTGCTCGCGGTGTTCGTTCCGTTGCTCGGCAGCGCCGACGCGATGTTCGCCGCGCTGCTCGATACCGTGACGCCGGACCTGGACGTGCCCTCGGTGGTGCGGTGGATCGTGCTGTTCGCAGTGGTCGCGCTCGGCGCGCTCGGGGCGTTGTTCGTGCTCGCGGGTCCGCCACCGCCCGCTGCCGCCCGAGCGGGTGGGCGCACGCTGCGCCGCTCGGAATGGGCGCTGCCGGTCGGTGCGCTCGCCATCCTGTTCGCGGCCTTCGTCGCGACCCAGTTCGTCGTGCTCTTCGGCGGCGACGACCATGTCAGGAAGACGGCGGGCCTGACCTACGCCGAGTACGCCCGCACCGGGTTCTGGCAACTGTCGGCCGTCACCGTCCTGACCCTCGCGGTGCTCGTGGTGGTGTTGCGCTGGGCGGGCCAGGACACGCCCGCCGACCGCTGGTGGCTGCGCGGGCTGCTCACGGCGGTGAGCGTGCTCGCCTTGGTGATCGTCGCCTCCGCACTCGGCCGGATGTGGACCTACCAGCGGGCCTACGGCTTCACGGTGCTGCGCCTGCTGGTGGAAGCCTGCGAACTGTGGCTCGGTTCGGTCTACCTCCTGGTGCTGGTCGCGGTGCTGCGACTGCGCCGGGCGTGGCTGCCGCGCGCCGTGCTCGGCACCGCCATGGCCACCTTGCTGGCGCTGGCCGTGCTGGACCCGGAGCGACTGATCGCCGAGGAGAACATCGTTCGCTGGCAGCGGGGCAAGGCGCTGGACACCGAATACCTGGTCACGCTCTCGCCGGACATACTGCCCGCGACCGAACGGCTTCCCGAGCCGCTGCGATCGCAGGTGCGTGCCCGGCTGCGGTCGGGTCTCGGCGACGACACGTGGCAGAGCTGGAATCTGTCCCGGGCGAGAGCGCGGTGAGCTCGCCCGCAATACACTTGTATTATCGCTGATCGTGGGTTATAACTGGCCTGAGTGGGCACTGTTGTCGCTGGTGGGAATCGACCCGCGCGAAGTGCTGCAGGTGCTCATGGGCGCTCGCCGATGGCCTCGGCGGGCGCGCGGCCGGAACGAGCTCGCGGTCCTGACGGTGTGGGGCCGGACCGAGGCGGGCCGGCCGCTCATCGTCGCTGTCCGCCGCACCGAGGGCTGGCAGTGGGACATTCTGGGCGCGGTCGAGATGACCGAGGCGCAGGTGGCCGAACTCGAGCGTTGGGAGCACGCCGATGACTGACTATCCGACGAATCCCGAGGACGTCCGGGACTTCCTGTCCGATCTGGAGTACAGCGACGCGCCGGTCGACGCCGCCGAGCTGCCCCCGCCGCTGCGCGCCGAGGACACGGTCACCGTCACCACCTCGCTGCGCATCCCACTGGAACTGCACCAGCGGGTGAAGAAGGCCGCCGAGCAGCGCAATGTGACCATGTCCGCGCTCATCCGCGACTGGATCGAACTGGAACTGGCCGCCCTGGACAACGACCAGCCCATCTCGCGCGCCGACGCCCTGCGCGCGCTGGCCGCCCTGCATCCCCTGCGCCAGTCGGCTTAGTCCGCCGCGGCGGGTGCCTCGCCGCTCGGTGGCAGGGTGTCGCCGTGTCCTCGGTCAGGATCCGGCACCGGTTCCCTCGCGGGTCAGCACGCGGTCGAGTTGTGTGGCGAACTCGTCTGCGGCGGTGCGGTAGCCGATGTGGTCGCCAGCGAACTCGACGAGGTCGAGGCCGAGTTCCTTTGCGAGTGCGGCGTTCGGGAAGCCGGGGAAGGTGTCTCTCGACTCGCGTCCGACGCCGAGTACCAGGCGGTCGGACGCCGCGCGCAACGCCGTCGGATCCGGGGTGTACCGGGGATATTGCCGAAGCTCGTGTTCCAGCCAGAACAGCAGGTTCTGCTGGATCCTGGTCACCATCGCGGCGGCTTCCGGCGGCAACTGGTCGACCGGGGGAGGCGGCGTGGACCGCATGCCGATGCCGGCCGCGAACGCCGCCATGGCGGCGGCCGTGCCCTCGGTCCTGCTCTGTTCGTGGATGCCGTCCAGGAAGGTCAGCCACTTCTCGCTGTCGGGCAGCAGCGTGGCCAGCGGTGGTTCGTGGGCGACGAGCGTGCGCACCAGTTCCGGCCGGGCGCGCAACAATTCGAGCGCGACGATCGCTCCGGAACTGCTGCCGAGTACATGGGCGGGCCGGTCGGTGAGGTGTGTGAGCAGCGCGGCGGCGTCCGCGCCGTCGGTGACGATGCGATCGTGCGGCGGCCCGTCGAGGGGGCTGCGGCTGAAGCCGCGCCGGTCGTAGGCGACCACGGTGTAGCGGTCGGCGAGTCGTTCGGCGACGGCGTCGAAGCCTCCGGCGTCGCCGTTGCCGCCCGGAATGAGCAGCAACAGCGGGCCGGTGCCGCGGATCTCGTAGTAGAGGGTCGCACCGGGCACGGCGAGAGTGTGCTGGGTCGGTACATCCATGGGAAACGCTCCTGAGAGATGAGTCAACTGGCGCAACGCTTCCCGGATGACCGGTAGCGCGGGAACGGGGGGATCGGCCTCGACCCATCGGTCGATGGCCACGTACAGCGCTGCCGTGACCGCCCCGGCCATGATTCGAGGGAACATGTCGGCATCGTTCGCGCGGCCGGTGCGCTCGGCGATGGCCTCGGCCAGCGCGCCTTCGATCACCGCCTGTGATCTGCGGTATTCGCCCTGCAACGACGGTGCGCGGGTGATCAGGCGAACGCCGGCGGTCCAAGCGGAATCGGGTGGTTCGGTGTCGCGGAACTCCGCCAGCACGGCGTGGATCACCGCTGGCCACAGCGGTTCGGCGGCCGGTCGGGCGCGCAGGTCGTCCGCGATCCGGCGGGCCCGGTCCACCGCCACCGAGCAGACGGCCTCGTACTTGCTGGCGAAGTAGTTGTTGAACGTGCGCGCGGAGACTCCGGCCGCCGCGGCGATGTCCTCGACGAGAACGTTGTCCAGCCCGCGCTCTACGGCCAGTCGCAGCGCCGCGAAACCGAGCGCCTCGCGGGTGGCGAGCTTCTTGCGCTCGCGCAGGCCCAGGACGAATGCCACACGTCCACCGTAGCGAAACTTGCGTGACGCGCAAGATTGCGTGATCGGAAAGAATTGGGGGAGGGCGGATTCGGTAGCTGGGCAACCCGGACCGGCCGTGGCAGTGTCGAATTCGCTGGAGACAGCGAATCTTGCGCGGATCTATGGCGTAGTACGGGCGAGCCGAATTTCGCCTGGGTGCACTGGCGGTGCTCGGCGATGACCGGTCGCCGACAGTTGTCTGTCCGCCCCGGATCGATCGGCGGTCTCAGGCCGGTTCGCAACCGATCCCGTCCAGCGCCCGGCGCACCGCATCGGCCGGGTCGGCCGTGTTCACCGTCGCCGCCATCGGCCGTCCGTGCGCGTCGCGGATCTGCCAGCCGCCCAGCGCGACAACCGGAATGCCGCCGCGCCGGCGGGCCAGTGCGACCTCCGAGAGCGTGCCCCACGAGCCGCCGATGACGATCACCGCGTCCGCCGACTCGATCAGGATGGCGTTGCGCGCCTCGCCCATGTTCGTGAACAGCACCGCGGACAGGCCGGGACACACCGCGGCGCGGTCGGTGTCCGGCCGCACGCCGATCACCAGCCCACCGGCCTCGGCGGCGCCGGCGGCGACCGCGGCCATCACCCCGGACCCGCCGCCGCACAGGACGGTGACTCCCGCCCGCGCCAAGAGCCCGCCGACCGCACGCGCCCACTCCGCTTCCTGCGGTGTGCACTCCCTCGGCCCGCAGACCGCGACCTGCCGCGCCGGCGTCACTGTCCCGATCCCGCCGGCCGTGGCGACACGACCGACGCCAAGCGTTCCCGCAACGCTATGGCGTCGCGCGGCGCCCGCACTTTCGCGTCGTTGTCGAAATAGGTGTAGACGTCCAGCGTTCCGGCCCACGCGCGGATCTTCTCCGCCCACATCTCCAGACCCTCGTCGGTGTATCCGCTGACGTAGAGCTCGTCGTGGCCGTGCAACCGGATGTAGACGAAGTCGGCGGTGACCTCTTCCAGCAGCGGATACTTGCCCGCCGCG
Organism: Nocardia sp. NPDC003726; assembly: GCF_053586955.1. Classification (NCBI taxonomy): domain Bacteria; kingdom Bacillati; phylum Actinomycetota; class Actinomycetes; order Mycobacteriales; family Nocardiaceae; genus Nocardia; species Nocardia sp. NPDC003726. The sequence goes on from NZ_JBSFNF010000020.1 coordinate 100,240, forward strand.
TCGGCGACGACGAGGGCTACGTTGTGGCGGCCGAGCAGATCGGTGAACGCCGGGGTCACAAAGCTTTCGTGCCGGATCTCCATGGCATGCCGGATCGGCCGGTCGGCGTCGGTGCTGGTGTACGGGGGGTCGACGCGGTGATCGTGCCGCCGCGCGATCTCCGCGGCCTGCTCGGTGCCGCGCGGCAGCCGGGACAAGAAGTCGTCCAGCACGTCGGCGTCGAAACGGAACGTCGGCGGCAGCTGCCACAGGATCGGGCCCAGCTTGGGTCCGAGCGCCAGCGGGCCCGATGCCAGGAAGTTGGCCAGCAGGTCGTCACCGTCGCGCAACCGCTTCATGTGCGTGATGAATCTGCTGCCCTTCACCGCGAAGAGGAAATCGTCCGGCGTCTGCTCGGCCCACTTCTGGTAACTCGACGGGCGTTGCAGCGAGTAGAACGAGCCGTTGATCTCCACACTGTCGAGCTGTTCGGACAAATAGGTCAGCTCGCGCTTGTGCGGCAAACCCTCCGGGTAGAACGTCCCGCGCCAGGGCGGGTAGACCCAGCCCGACGTGCCTATCCTGATCCGGCCCATCTCTCCATGGTGGCAAACGCGCTACGCCGATGGCGTCCTCGCCGCCTTGCCGACCAACCAGGCCACCGCCAGCGCCGCCAGGAACGACAGCAGCGATGCGCTCATCCACGCCTGCGGGGTGACATGCAGGGCCTGCCGGACGCGCTCCCAGAATTCGGTCCACACTCCGGCATCACCCGGATTGATCAGTTGATATACCGCGAACCCGGCCAGCCAGGCGAGCACCATGCCCCATCGCGCGGGCGCGTCCGGCGCGGTGTTCCATGCGCGGTGGGCACGCAGGAAGAAATCGGCGACCAGCACGCCGAGCAGAGGCACGAACACCGAACCGATGAGTCCGAGGAATCCGAAATAGTTCGTCATGTCCATCCACAGGGCCGACACCGTGATCAGCGCGCCGAGGCCGATCGAGAGCACTCTGCGGTCGACGCGCGGCGCGAGATTCTGGATCGACACGGCGGTGGAGTACACATTGGCGAAGGACTGGTCCGCCTCCCGCAGCACAAAGACGAAGAAGAACAGCGCGCCGAGGCTCACCTGCAGAAACGGTGCGTACGGCCCGCCTTCGCCGGTCGCCAGCGCCAGCGCGAACAGGCCGAGGACGTAGGCGACGATCTGGGTGAGCCCGTACGCGCCGCTGGCCGCGCCGAACGCGGACCGGCCGGTGCGGGCGTGCCGCGTGTAGTCGGCGGCGACCGGCACCCACGAGATCGAGACGGCCAGCGCGGCGTCGGTGGCGACCCAGAACAGGTTCCAATCGACGCCGAACGGCCCGCTTCCACTCGGGCCGGGGTTCGCCCGCAGATCCGGCAGACCGGCGCGGAAGAACTGCGCGTAGAACCAGATCAGGGCGATCACGACACCGGCGGTCACGAACCTGCGCAGCAGACGGACCGAGCCGAGCGGCCAGATCGTCAGGACGGTCGTGAGCGCGCCCGCGACCACGACGTAGAGCCAGCGCGGACCGCCGCCGAACAGTTCCCCGGCCGCGTCGCCGATGACGATCAGCTCGAAGGTCCCCCAGCCGATCAATTGCGCGATGTTGAGCACGGTGGGCAGGTAACTGAGTCGCGCGCCGAACAGTCCGCGCAGCAGCACCATCGCGGGTTGCCCGGTGCGTGCGCCGGTGAGCGCCGCCGCGCCGAGCATCAGTCCACCCACCAGGGTGCCGAGGACGGTCGCCAGGATGCCCGCCGCGATCGAGATCCGCGCCGCGCCCGCGGAGTCCGGCGCGAGCACGGTGTACGCGCCGGAGAACGCGATGAGGCTGACGCCGAGATTGGCCCAGAACGCACTCTGGTCCCAGAACGAAAGCACCTTCGGGGCGGGCTGATCGAGGGTCAGCGGGGCTTCGCGCGGCGCGCTCGTACGGGTCGACGACATGACGGAAACGCTCTCCCTACGCCGGCATTACCCGGACAGGTTCATGCGGTCGGCGGCGCGTGCGGTCCGCCCTCTCAGCCCGGCCGTGCCCGAGCTCCCGCGGTGAAGTGATTCCGGCGAATAGTACACCCGCGCCAGTTTTCGGGAGCCGGGGACGAGGTCCGGACGCCGAAGGGCCTCGAAGTGATGAGCGGTGCGGCACCCACCGCGCCGGCCCGCTTCCGGGGCATCGCCGACACGCACTGGCCGCACCGGCGCCGCGGTGGCCGCCCGCGCGGTTCAGCCCATGAGGAACGAGGCGGCGAACCACGCCAGCAGGACCAGCACCGCGCCGACCAACGCGCCAGGGAACATCGCGCGCCCCTGCCGGGCCGCCAGCAGCGACAGCAACGCGCCCACAGCGAAGCCGACGATCCCGCCGCCCACCATGATCCAGACGCCCGCGCTGGTATCGACCCGGCATTCCGGCTTGGACTCGCAGATGCCGCCCGCCATCAGGAACCACGGCGCCAGGACCGTCGACATCGCAGCCAGCGTCGCGGGCAGGAACCACAACAGCGCGCTCACGACGAGATCCGCGGTGCGCGGCGGCTCGACGGCGGGGGTCTCGGGTTCGCGCGTCGGATAGCCGGAGGGGGTCGTGCCGTGGGACACCTGGTTGAGGTAACCGTGCATCGTGTCTCGCTATCGCTTGTCGGGGGAGTCGGCCGGGCCGATGGAAGTTATACACCAGCCACGTGCACGTCGAAGTGCTTGTCTCCCCGCAGGATGCGGGCGAACGGCGTGCCTGCCGTCCCGGATCGGATGCGTCCGTCGATCCTTCCGCCGGTAGCGAATACGGAGCGTCACTGCGGGATTCGCGCGCGCCCGGTGTCGCCGGGGCGCGGCTGTCGGGGATCGTGGCCGGTCCGCAGCGGTGAGTCGTCCGCGATTTCGTTGCCGTGCGGAGGGGGCGGTCGCATCACCGCAGGTCGCGCGTCATTACCGATGCCCGTGAGCTACCTACGCGACGATCCTGTGTGTCGATCCGCTGCGCGGTCGGGACGATGCGTCGCAGTGGTGCGCCGTATGGGCCGAGCGCCGTCGCGACGATCCGCGCCGAGTGCGCCCGCGCTCGGTGCGAACGCTCCTACCGTGAGAGTGACGCGTTGACCACACCCCGAGACTTCGACCGCACCGCGGACGCCCCTGGCGCGCATCATGGTTCGCCCATCGACCACGACGTCGAGCGCGTATCGCTGTATTCCCCGGAGTTCGCGGCCGATCCGCATCGCTCCTACCGCGACATGCGCGCCCGCTACGGCTCGATGGCGCCGGTCGAACTGGCGCCGGGCGTGCCCGCGACGTTGGTGCTCAGCTATCACACGGCGGTGCGAATCATGCACGACCCGGCGCACTTTCCCGCCGACCCGCGCACCTGGCAGGCGAACGTGACCGCCGACTGCCCGGTGTTGCCGGTGCTGGAGTGGCGTCCCAACGCCATGCGCAGCACGGGGGAGGAACACGCGCGCTACCGCCAGGCGAACACCGCGAGCATCGACGCCGTCGACCTGCACGCCTTACACGAGACGGTGGAGCGGATCGCTGTGCCGCTGATCAACACCTTCTGCGCGACGGGCAGCGCCGATCTGGTATCGCAGTACGCTCTACCGCTGGCCTTCGAGGCGATCAACGCCATGCTGGGCTGCCCGCCGGAGATCGGGAAGGAAGTCGCCGCCGCTACCCGCGCCGTGTTCGACGGAGTGGACGCGGAGGAGGGCAACCGCCTGCTCGTCACCGCGCTGCTGCGGCTGCTCGAGCACAAGCGCGCCGAACCGGGCCTGGACATCACGACGCGGCTGCTGCGGCATCCGGCAGGCTTGGACGACACGGAGGTGATCCACCAGCTCGTCGTGCTCTACGGGGCGGGGATCGAACCGCTGCAGAATCTGATCATCAACACCCTGGTGCTGATCCTCACCGACGACCGGTTCGGCGGCGATGTCCTTGGCGGGAGCCTGTCGACCCGAGACGCGCTCGACGAGGTGTTGTTCACCGATCCGCCGATGGCGAATTTCTCGGTCACCTATCCGCGCCAGCCGATCCTGATCGACGATGTCTGGCTGCCTGCCCATCAGCCGGTCGTGATCAGTTTCGCGGCCTGCAACAACGATCCGGCGATCAGCGGGCACGACCACAGCGGCAACCGATCGCATCTGGCGTGGGGCGCCGGACCGCACGCGTGTCCGGCCCGCAGCGCGGCCTACCTGATCGGCCAGGACGCGGTCGACCAGTTGCTGGACGCGCTGCCGGAACTGCGGCCCGCCGTGCCGGTGCGCGAATTGGCCTGGCGGCCAGGACCTTTCCACCGCGCTCTGACCGCGCTGCCGGTCACTTTTCCCGCGACACCGCCCTGGCGGCCCTAAGCGCGGAATCGGTCAGGACGGCGCGGTCGCCGCGAGCCGGGCGAGGTTCGCCGGCCGCGCGAAGGTGTTCGCGAAGGCGTCGGCCAGTGTCGTGTCGTGCTGGGCGGCCAGCATCATCTCGCGCATGGCGGGCGGCGGATCGAGCACCGTGGCCGTCCACCGCGCGGCGGGGTGGGCCACGGCCGTCAGCCACGGCGCGGCCGCCCACTCCATCCACGCGCGGTCGTAGGGGCCGTCGGGATCGTGCAGAATCCTCTCGCCGTAGCGGATCGCGCAGTGCACGGCGTTGTTGGCGCCCTGAGCGCCGCCCGGGTCCATCCGGCAGACGACGTCGCCTCCGCCCAGCACCGGCTTGCCCGACGGCAGGATGCCCACCGGACGGCGCATGACCGGAGTCACCGCGCCCACCAGCGTCGCCCCGGCATCGGTCGGCTCGGCATGCCGGTACCGTTCGGCGATCTCGGCGGGCAAGTGGGCGTTCAGCAGTTCCCTGGCGTGCGCCCAGCGTCGCGCGGGCGTGCCGTGCTGCTCGAACCCGTCCAGCGCACCGCCGGGCCGCGCCTCGAAAAGAAGCATCTCGCAGCGGCGTTCCTGCCCCGGCCGTCCGGTCAGGCCGGGATAGGAGATCACCTCACCGTGCTCGGGCAGCGCGGTGTAGGAACCGAGGCCCTCCGGGTCCGGCTCGACACCGTCGAGGTACAGCACCGCCAGCCGTCGCATCGGCGCGGCGTGCACCGGCCACGCCGCATCGGCCTCGAAACAGCCGGCCAGCTCACGACCCGCCCGGGTCACCACGGTCAGGTCGTGCTCGGCGGCGTGCTGGTCGAGTTCCGGTACCGAGAGTTCGGTGATGCGCAGATCACCGCCTTCGGTCAGGAACTCGCCGAGCCAGCGGGCGAACACCGTCCGCTGATCCACGCTCTGCGCCGGGCGGGTGAATCGTCCGGTCCAGGTGACCACCACCGCGCGATCGACGGCCATGGTGAACCGGATGCCCTCGATGTTCGGCGCGGTCGAGCGCCAGAATCCCAGGCCGAGATCCGCTTCGAGATCGAGCGTCGGCGGGAATTTGACCTGGGTGCTGGTCACGGTGCCCGCGAGCACCGCTTCGGCATCGCGATCGGCGACCAGCGTCACCGACCGCCCGCCGCGCAGCAGACGGTGAGCGAGGGGTAACCCGCATTCGCCCGCCCCGAGTACCAGTATCCGTCCCACCGTCGTCTCCTTCCGATCGTGCGATCGACTGCCGCGCCAGCGCAATCGTCCGCGTATAGGTGGGTCGCGCACATCGGTAGAGACTCGGGAATCGGGGGAGCGACCCGACTACGCTGCCCTGCTGTGTCGGTAGGACGTGCGTCGGGTCCGGGGTCTGCGCCCCCGGGCGCCAGTGATTTCGTAGGGCGTCAGCGGGAACTGGAGAAGATCGGGATGGCGCTGCTCGGCGGCACCCGCCTCGTCACGCTGATCGGTGCGGGCGGCATCGGCAAGACCAGACTGGCGACCGAGGCGGTGCAGCGGTTCCACAAAGCGCGGCGCGTTCCGGTGCATTGGGTGCGCTTGGCGCTGCTTGCGCGGGGCTCCGACGCGGCGGCGGTGGAGGAGCAGGTCGCGCGCTCGCTGATCGATGCCGACTTCTCCGGGCGGTCGGCCTGGGAGGCGGTGCTGGACACCCTGCGCCGCCGCGACGCGGTCGGGCGCACCTTGCAGACCATCCTGGTGATGGACAACTGCGAACACGTGCTGGACGGCGCGGGGCGGGTGATCGCCGACCTGCTGGACGCGGCTCCGGGGCTGACCGTGCTGGCCACCAGCCGCGAGGCGATCGGATGGGTCGACGAACAATTGGTGCCGGTACCCGCGCTGTCGCGGGAACAGGCGCTGACGCTGTTTCGGGCCCGCGCCGGTCTGACGGGGCACACCGTCACGGAGGAGGAGAGCGAGCTGGCGGCGGAGATCTGCCGCCATGTGCACAACCACCCGCTCTACATCCGGTTGGCGGCCGCACGGCTGTTGCGCCGGCCGCTGCCGATGATCCTGCGTGACCTCACCGGTGAGGCCGGCGACCGGCGGCTGCGCTGGTCGCACGGTCCCCGGGTCGGCGCGGACGCACGGCACCAGGGTATCCGCGACGTCATCGCCTGGTCGTATGACCTGTGCCGGGACAAAGAGCGGCTGCTGTTCGACCGGCTGTCGGTCTTCGCGGCCGGGTACGACGTCGATCCGGACAACGCGGACCCGGCGCAGTCGGACGTCGGCGCCGAACTGGAGGCGATCGAGGCGGTCTGCGCCGACGACGAGCCGGACGGGTTGCGCCGCGGGGAGATCGAGGGCCTGCTCGAGCGGCTCGCGGACCAATCGCTGGTCACCGTGCATCTGACCGCCGCAACGGTGCGCTACTCGCTGCTGGAGAGCGTCCGCTTGTTCGCCCAGCAGCGTCTGGCCGAACGCGACGGTGAACCGGCGCGGCTGGCGCGCAGGCACCGCCGCTACTACCGCGACAAGGTCGTCGCGGCTCGAGCCGGATGGTTCGGGCCGGGCGAACAGGACCTGCTGAATTGGGCGCGCGCGGCCTGGGACAACCTGCTGTGCGCCATGGCGGGCAGCCTCGCGACTGCGGAGGAGGCCGCGGTCGGACTGGAGATCGCCGCCGGTCTGATCGCGCTGCGCAGCCCGTTTCTCGCCGGTTCGCTGCGCGAACCACGCCGCTGGGCCGAGCGTACGCTGGCCGCGAGCAGGGCGCTGGACCCGCAGCCGGTGCCGCTGCAGGTGACGGCGATGTCGCTGATCGCGTGGATCTGCCTGTGCCAGGGCATGCACCACGACGCCGAACGGATGCTCGACGAAGCCGTCGCCCTCTGCCTGCCCGACCCCGCGGCCCGAGCGGGGTGGCGGGAGCGACTCGACGACCTCGATCTGCCCGCATCGATCGACTTCGCCAGGGGCGCTGAGCTGATGCTGCTGCCCCGTGACGTGCGCGCGATCGCGGTGCTGGCCCGGGCCCGAGAGAAGTTCTCCGCCGAAGGCGACCGCGGTGGGGCCGCGATGGGCGAACTGTTCGAAGCGCTGGCCGCGGCGTTGCTCGGCACACCGGCGCAGGCTCTGGAGATCTCCCGGCGGCATTCGGACCACGCCGAACTCTCCGGCGCGCGGTGGGCGGCATCGTGGGCCGGACTGGCGCGGGGGATCGCCTTGACCAAGCACGGCGACCCCGACCAAGCGGTCGCCGTGATACGGGCGTCGCTGACCACACAGCTGGCGATGCGCGATCAGTGGGGCGTGGTGTGGGCCGTCCACATCCAGGCATGGGCGCTGGCGCGCCTGATCCGCGATACCGGATCCGAACGCTCCGGCACGGTGACGGCTCAGGCGCGCGATGTCGCGCGGCTGCTCGGCGGCGGGGCGACGTTGCGGGAGCGGATCGGCGTGAACATCGCCAATCTCGGACCGTTCGCCAGTGAGACCGAGGTCGCCGCCGACACCGCCCGTCAGGTTCTGGGCGAGGCCGCCTTCGCGGTGGCGGAACAGGAGGGCGCGCTGCTGCGTCCGGAGCTGGGCGAGGTGGCGCAGTTGGCGCTGGGGAAGTTGTCGCTGGACCGGCTGCCCGTCGAACATCCGGTCCGGCGTCGCCGACCCTCGCAGTGGGAGGAATTGTCGGCGGCCGAACAGGACGTGGCCGTGCTGGCGGCGGCGGGCTGGACCAACACCGCCATCGCAGCCCGCCGCGGCAGTTCCTTCAAGACCGTCGACGCCCAGATGGCGGCGGTCCTGCAGAAACTGATGATCGCTTCCCGCGAGGACATCCTGGCGTTGGTGCCCGCCGACCGGCAGGCCGAGGTGACCGAGGAAGCCGCACGCAAACCGCAGCGCGCCCGTCGTACCTGAGACCGGAACGCGGGCCGGGCGACGTCTCGGCCGTGACGCCGCCCGGCCGGGTCACCGGTCGGACCGACCGCTGCTCACTCGTCGAGTTTGCGCGCGGTGATCTGGATGCCCGGCTCGCCCGCGATGCGGCGCACCGTCGCATCGGTGACCGGGAGATCGGCCACCAGCTCGCGGCCGTCCTCCAGGTCGATGCCGTAGCCGGCGATGTAGGTGCGGAAGAACGGCAGGCAGGCGCGCGCCATCGGCTGCGGCAGCTTCCAGCGGTCGACGAACGCCCGCGCGTCCTCGAAGGTGCAGCCCCGGTCCGCCTCGATCACCAGCAGCAGGCCCCCTGGCCGCAGCACCCGGATCATCTCCGACAGGCCCTTGCGCTGATTCGGCCAGTGTTTGATCGAGCCGGAGCTGATCACCGCGTCATAAGCGGCGTCGGGGAACGGCAGGTCCATCGCCGAGCCCTCCCGGAACTGGATCCGGCTGCCCAGGGGCGCGCCGCGCTTGCGCGCCCTGCGCACCTGCTGCGGGGACAGGTCGATCCCCGTCAGCCGCAACGTGGTTCCGGTGGTGGCCAGCCCCACCGCGAGTTGCCCACCGCCGCAACCGACGTCGAGCACCTGCGCGCCGTCGTCGAGCTGGGCGACGATGTCGTCGAACAGCGTCGGGGTCATCTCCCGCACGGCATCGGAGATGAAATTGTCGTAGAACCACGAGTCGATCGGGTTGTAGCGCTTGGTCTTGTCCAGCAGGACGGTCATGGCGTGCTCCTAAACGCGGGTGGCGAACTTGATCTTGCGGCCGAAAGTGTGTGGTTGCTGCTGGGCGATGATCGTTTCCTGGACGCGCTCGCGGCTGCTGCGCACGATCTCCATCGCCTCCTTCACCGCGACGTCGACGTCCATCACGGTGGGGATGTCGAGCATCGAGACGATGGATTCCAGGCGCTGTTCCGGGGTGCCGCGCACCGTGACGACCGGCTGCCCGAGCTCACTGATCGCGTGCAGCAGTTGCCGATCGGAGATGGCGCGGTAGCGCTCGTCGACGGGCCGGTGGCCGTCGGGGTCCATCGGCACCTCCACCGGAAGGTGGAAGAAGATGTCGTAGTTCTGCCGGGCGCGCTGCCTGGCCATGTCGCCGTAGGCGTTGAGATAGCGGCGGTAGAACGGCCGGCCGGGCAGGGTGAGGGTGTTCTTGACGGCCTTGTGCCATCGCGACGATCCGGGGTTCGGCCCGGTGATGAGCCGCGTGGTGCCGTAGACCCACTCGTTGAGCACCGAGCCGTCGGCGATGAATCCGCCTTGGGCGTCCAGGATCGCCTCGGCCTGGATGCGCAGCTCGAGCCTGCGGAAGCCGAGCGCCATCAGTTCGGTGGTGCTCAGGTCCTGGAACCGCATGCCCGGATAGAGCTCGGTGACCACCTCGCGCGCGGAGGAGGCGTCCACCCGGGGAATGCCGGTCAGCAGGGACAGGGCCGTGGAGGTGGTGGTTTTCCCGGTCGAGTAGGTCCCGGAGATCACGATGCGTCGATAATTGTTCGCCGACATGAGAGTGCCTTTCTGAACGTTCGGAAATGCGCGGGGTTAGGCGGGCAGCCGGTGCGCGAGGTCGTATCGGATCTCGCACCCGGCGAAGTCCGACGCCCAGCTGGAGATGCGCCAGTCGCCGCCGCCGAAGGCGAGGACCATGGATCGCGCCATGCGCGTGGTCGCGGTGCCCGCGGTGAACGGCGCCGGGGGAGCGGAGGCGCGCGCGGTCATCCGGCGCATCCACAGCGTTTCGCTGTCCTTGCGGGCGATGTTGTCCAGCTCGTAGAGCACGACCTGGGACAGCTGCGCCAGGATCACCGTCGCGTCGACCAGCGTGACGGAAGGCTGATAGGCGTCGGCCACGCCGTGCCAGGGCCCGGCCGGATCCGGTTCCGCGAGCGCGAAATCCGCCTGTGCCCGGCTGCCGCCGTCGGAGACGACGACATTGCGCAGGTACTGTCCGCGGGCGTACACCCCGCCGTGGAAGTACCCGCGTCCCGTCTCGTGCACCGTGCGCCGTGCGGCGTGGGCGGGCTGCGGTGGCGCGGGCAACGCCACGGTGGCCTCCAGGCTCATACCGCCGCCCAGTGCGCCGGTGATGCCGATCGTGTTGCCCTCCACCGCGACGACGGTCGCGCTGATCGGGAACTCCGCCAGCGACTCCGTCGCGATGGTCCCGCTGCTGAACTGGACGAAAGGCACCCAGCAGGAACGGATCTCGGCATCGGTGAGCCCGTAGCACTCACGCAGGATCACCTCGAGCAGCCGGTAGCCGAAGATCGAGCAATCGATGCTGCTCACGTGCGGGACCAGCACCCTAGTGCTCTTGCGCGACCAGTCCAGCGGATAGTGCACGCCCGCGGTCGCCGACAGCCGTGGCCTGTCCTCCGCGTCGCGGTCGAGGGTGATGTCGAAGATGCTGTGGGTGATCCGTTTGTAGCCTTCGCCGAAGAACCGCCCGTCCCGGTGCCCGAGCACGGTGTCGATATCGGCGTAAGCGATGAGTTCGGTGGACATGTGGGTGCCTTTCATGCGGCCGCGGCGTCGGGCTCGGCGAACTGGCTGACCACTTTGGCGCCGATGCCGCGCAGCGACAGGCCCCTGCTGAGCTCGAGCGCGGAGATCTTGACGTCGAGCTCCTTCTCGGTGCGCGCCCCGAATTCCATCGCCATGAGCGAGTCCATGCCCAGATCGGTGACCGGCTCGTCGATGTTGATGGTGTCGGTGTCCACGCCGAGCACCACCGCGAGCTGATCGGCGAGGCGCCGGGCGACGAAGTCGGCGCGCTGTTCGGTGGGCAGGGTGAGGATCTCGGTGCGCAGTGCGCCGCCTGCCTCGTCGCCGACGCCGATGTCGGCGAGCAGTTGGCGGAAGCGACGCGTATCGGTGGACGGCCGCGCCACGCGCGACCACACCGTCCAGTCGATGTCGGCCACCGCGACCTGCGGGGCGTCCAGCGCCAGGCATTCGCGCAGCAGGGCGGTGGCCCGGTCCATGTCGATGGGCAGGAAGCCGATCGACTTGACGTAGTCCGCCAGCGCCTCGGTCTTGTCGGCCATGCCGCCGCCGCTCATGAAGCCCCAGTTCACCGCCAGCGCCGCGGCGCCGCGGGCACGGCGGTCGGCGGCGAGCGCGTCCAAGGCGGCATTGGCGGCGGCGTAGCCGATCTGCGGGGTGATGCAGCCCAGCGCGCTGATCGAGGAGTAGAGCACGAACATGTCCGGCTCGATGCCGGCGGCCTCGATCGCCCGGTCCAGATGCTGGGCTCCGCGCACCTTGGCGAACAGATCGTCCAGCGACTCCTGGGTGATCTGCGGGATGGGCAGGTTGTTCACCACCCCTGCCGCGTGGAAGACACCGCGCAGCGGGGCGACCGACCGGATGCGCTCCACCAGGGCAACCGTCGCGGCATAGTCGGCGACGTCCACTCGCTCCTCGATCACCGACACGCCCGCGGCGGTGAAGGCAGCGACCTGGTTCCTGGCTTGCGGGGTGGACGCGCCGCTGCGGCCGACGAGCACCAGTGTGCGTGCGCCCTCGGCCACCAGCCAGCGCGCGGTGGCCAGACCGAAGCCGCCGAAGCCGCCGGTCACCAGATAGCAGCCGTCCGGATCGATCCTGGGATGGGCGAGCTTCGGGCGCACCATCGGCCGTTCCTCGCGCAGGTCGAGCACGACCCGGCCGATCTGATCGGATCGCGCGACGGACTCGAACGCCGCGGCCAGCTCCGACACCGGATAGGCCTGATACGGAAGGTACCGGTACGTGCCCGCACGCAACGCCGCGTGACTGGCGCGCATCGGCGTGCGCAAGAATTCCGGATCGTGGGCCAGCGCCCGGTCCATGTCGACGGAGAAGAACGTGAGATTGCGGTCGAAGGGAGCCAGTTCGATGACCCCGCCGGTGTAGATGTCGGCCTTGCCGATGTCGACGACCCGGCCGAATTCGGCGGCCACCCGGAAGTTCTGGCGCAGGATCTCACCGGGCGCCGAACTGTAGACCACGTCGACGCCGCGGCCGCCGGTGAGTTCGGCGATCTCGTCGACGAAGTCGGCCGACCGCGAGTTCAGCACATGGTGCGCGCCGAGCTCGCGCACCTGCGCACGCCGCTCGGGGGTGCCCGCCGTGGCGATCACCGTCGCGCCGATGTCCAGCGCGACCTGCACCGCGGCCATGCCCATGCCGCCCGCCGCGCCGTGCACCAGCACGGTCTCCTCCGGCCGCAGCCGCGCCAGGGTCCGCAACCCGAATTCCGCGGTGAGGAACGGCAATCCGGAACCGCACGTCAGCGGATCGTAGGCTTCGCCGGGCAGCAGCCGGTGCGGCATGGTCGCGCCCGCGTCGACGGGCATGGTGACGTACTTGCGCAGGATGTCGCGGGCGCACACCATCATCCGGTCGCCGACCGCGACATCGGTGACGCCGGGCCCGACGCGCTCGACCACGCCGGAGCCCTCCATGCCGACCGTCGTGCCGAAATAGGTGCCGGCGAGTTCCTTTTCGGTGAGCACGCCGATGACCTTCATCGCGTCCTTGTAATTGAGACCGGCCGTCTCCATCCGGATCTCCACCTCGCCGGGGCCTGGTGCGACCCGATCGGTCTCGCGCAACGCCAGATCCGCCATCAGACGTGAACGGGGAATCTCCACCACGAACGAGGCGTCCGGGTCCGCCAGCGGGGTGGCCCGGTTGCGCTCGTCGAGATGCGCGCCGAAATTGCGGTCCAGCCGCACCGCCCAGTGGTCGGTTCCCCGCACCGCGATCTCGTCGAGCACGTCGTCGGAGAAGACGAGATCCGCAGGCGGAGTCTCGGAGCCCGCGTTCGCGTCGACGAGCCGCCAGCCCGCCGCGGGTTGTTCGTTGAGCAGGGCGCGCCGCGCGCCCACCAGCGCGCCGTGCGAGACCTTCGCGCCGCTGTCGGCGGGCGTGCACAACGCTTGCTCGGTCACGACGACGGCGCGGACGCGGACCTGCGGCGCGTCGGCGAGCAGATGCTCGACGGCATTCGCCGCGCGCGCCAGCCAGTAGACGTTGCGCGAGCCGTCGAACGCGTCGCCGAACACGACGACCACCCGGATGCGTTCGGCGATCGGAGCGCCGTCCGGCGAGCGCAGCGCCGACCGCAGGCGTTCGTCGTTGTCGCTTGCGTCCGGATCGGTGAGCACGATGGTGACGTCGGTCCGTTCGCCCAGCAGCGACGTCGCGCGGTCGGCGGCGTCGGCGCCGACACACACGGCCACCACCACCTCCTGCTCGGACCGCGCGCCGGCCTGCGTCTCGACGATCTCCCACCGGGGCTGATAGAACACGCGTTCCAGCTGATGGGTGACCTCGATCGCCGCGCTGACCGGGCGGAACTCGACGCCGAGCAACCGCATGGCCACCTCGCCCCCTTCGCCGACGATCGCGATGTCGGCGCGCAGCGGGTCGGCGCCGCGCCGGGTCACCACGACCCGTGGCCGCTGCGGCAGCGGGCCGAGCAGGCGCACCCCGGCGATGGCGGCGGGCACGATCGCCACGCCGGTGTCCGAGTCGGCGGCCAGCGCGGCGATGCACTGCAGCGCGGCGTCGACCAGGGCGGGGTGGGCGAGGTGCCGGATCGGCGCGTCCTGCTGCACGGGCGCGAGCGAGGCCACCACCGCGTCCGCGCCGACGGCGGCCGAGACGATGCGCTGGAAGGCGGGTCCGTAGTCCAGGCCGCGAGCGGCCAGACCGCGATACAGATCCGGGCCTGCGACGGCCACGGCGTGCTCGGGGGCGGCGACATCCACGACGGCGGAGGTGAAGTCGGCTTCGATGAGCCTGCCGTGGGCGTTGAGCGTCCAGGTGGCCGCGGTCGCCGAGCGGGAGCGGATCTGGAAGCGTTTGGTCGACTCCTCGACGCTCACGCGCAGCACCGGGATGTCGTGCTCGTCGATCACCAGCGGCGCGACGAATTCCACCGACTCCAGCCCGACGCTGGTGCGTCCGGTGCGCTCGACGGCGGCGCTGAGCGCGGCGTCGAGGTAGGCCGCGCCGGGCAGCACGACATGTCCGGCCACGACGTGGTCGCGCAGCCACGGCAGCCGCGACACCGACAGCTGCACCTCCCACTCCGAGCCCGCCGCGGTCGTCGGCTCGCCCAGCAGCGCGTAGCCGTCCGGCGTACCGAGGCGATCGAGCAGGGTGACCGCCTCGTCGTGCCAGACCCTTTTGCGCTGCCACGGATAAGCGGGCAGATCCAGATGCCCGACGACGGAGTCGGGACGACCGGGCACGGCCGAACCGTCCAAAGAGCCCGCGACATACAGGTCCGCGACGGCGCGCAGCACGTTGTTGCGGTCGCGCAGATCGCGCGAGAGCGTGGTCACCGCGGCGCCGATCACCCCGCGATGGATCAGCATCTCGCGGATGTTGCCGCTGAGCACCGGGTGCGGACCCACTTCGAGGAAGACCCGGTGACCCGCGTCGACCAGCGCGCCGATGGCGTCGGCGAAGCGGACCGGCTCGCGCACGTTGCGGCACCAGTAGTCCGCGTCCCAGTCCGTGCCCGCGATCTCGGCGGCGGTCACGGTGGAGTACGTGGTGAGCTTCGCGTCCCGCGGCGCCAGCTGGGCCAGCGCGTCGCGCAGGTCGTCGAGGATCGGGTCCATCAGATGGCTGTGGTACGGCACCTCGACCCGCAGGCTGCGCGCGAACGTGCCGGTGGCGGACAGGGTGTCGCGCAGCAGCTCCAGGTCCTCGCTGTCGCCTGCGAGGGTGACCGCGCCGGGGCTGTTCACCGCGGCGACGCAGATGCTGTCGGTGCGGGCGAGCAACTCCCGTGCTTCGCTCTCGGACATGCCGAGGGCCAGCATGCCGCCGCTGCCCGCGGTGGTCGCCTGCAACCGGGCGCGGTGGTAGCTGACGGTGAGCGCGTCGCGCAGCGACAGCGCGCCGGACACATACGCGGCCGTGACCTCGCCGACGCTGTGCCCGACCACCACCGCCGGATACACGCCGTACTCGGCCAGTTCGGCGGTCAGCGCGGCCTGCAGCACGAAGTTGGCGGGCTGGGCGTAGGCGGTCTGCATGATCCGCGAGCCGTCCTCGTCGGCGAGCATCTCGTCCAGGATCGACCAGCCCGCGATCGAGACGAACTCCCGATCGATCTCCCTGGCGACCTTGGCGAACGTGCTGTCGGTCGTGAGCAGCTCGCGGCCCATGCCCCACCACTGCGGGCCCATGCCGCTGAAGACGAAGACGGGCTCCACCTCGCCGTCGCCGATGATGCGGGACGGGGCCCGGCCCTCGCCGTCGGCGAAGGCGCGCAACTGGGTGCGCAGGTCGTCGGCGTCGTCGTAGGCGAAGCCGACCCGCAGGGGATGGTGGGCGCGGCGGGTCCAGGCGGCGGCGGTCAGCGCGTCGGCGGGATGCCGGTCCAGCGCGTCGGCGAGTTCGCCCGCGAGCGCGCGCACGGCGGTCTCGTGGCGGCCGGAGACCGGCAGCACCCGCGGCACCGGGCGCTCGTCCTCGGCCCGCGCGGCCGATGACGGCGCTTCGACGAGGATGGCGTGGGCGTTGGTGCCGCCGTAACCGAAGCCGTTGACCGCGACCACACCCTTGCCCGGCGCAGCGGGCAGTGGCTCGGGGCGCAGCGGGACACGTAGTCGTAGCTCGTCGAACTTGATCTGCGGGTTCGGCGTGGTCAGCTCGAACTGGGGCGCGACCGTGCGGTGGTGCAGGGTGAGCGCGGCCTTGATGAGGCTCGCGACCCCCGCCGCGGCCTCGGTGTGCCCGAAGTTGTTCTTCACCGAGCCGACCGGCACCGGTTCGCCGCGGCCGTCCACCGCGCCGTACACCGCGCCGAGCGCGGACATCTCGATCGGATCGCCGACCGCGGTGCCGGTGCCGTGCGCCTCTAGATAGCTCACCTCGTGCGCCGCGACGCCGGCGTCATCGCGCACCTGACGGGCGAGTTGTTCCTGCGCAACGGGATTCGGCACCGGAATGGCCATGGTTCGGCCGTCCTGGTTGACGCCCGTCGCGCGGATGACGGCGTAGATGCGGTCGTTGTCGCGCTGGGCCACGTCCAGCGGCTTGAGCAGCACCGCGCCCGCGCCCTCCGCCCTGCCGTATCCGTCGGCGGCGGCGTCGAAGGTCTTGCAGCGGCCGTCGACCGACAGGAACCGGCCCTTGCACATCGAGATGAACGTCTCCGGCTGCAGCATCGCGTTCGCCCCGCCGGCCAGCGCGATCTCGCACTCGCCGTTGGCGATCGCCTGCACCGCCAGATGCGTCGCCACCAGCGAGGACGAGCAGGCGGTGTCGACGGTCAGGCTGGGGCCGTGCAGGTCGAGCAGATAGGAGATCCGGTTGGACAGCAAGGTGTGCGAGGCGCTCATCGCGGTGTGGCTGGTGATCGCCGAGCGGACCAGCGGACCGCTGCGCCCGAGCACGTTGTCGAGGATGAAGCCGCCGACGTAGACGCCGACGCGATGGCCGGAGACCCGGCCCGCCATGCCCGCGTCGTCGAGCGCCTCCCAGGTCACCTCCAGCAGCAGCCGCTGCTGGGGATCGAGGATGGCGGCCTCCTTCTGGGCGATGCCGAAGAAATCGGCGTCGAAATCCCACAGCGGCTGGCTGAGAAATCCGCCGCGCCGGGTGTACATACGTCCCGGCGCGTCCGGATCCGGGTCGTAGTACTTTTCGATACTCCAGCGATCCGGCGGGATATCGACGATCCCGTCGCCTTTGTTCAGCAGAAAATTCCAGTAGCTTTCCGCATCGGATACGCCGCCTGGAAAACGGCAGCCGATACCCACTATTGCAATGTCGACCATTATTTCTCCTGGCCTTTTATGCGGGACCATGCTGAGCCCCCCGACCGCAGCAGCACAAATATTATGACGAGCTCCTTCGCTCGAATGCATGCTATTGCTCGGGCCGCTCGTGCGTCAATTGTCTTGCGTTACAGGCGCTTCAATTTACGTAACGTCGCCACCAGGGACGCGTTCGAAATCATCCCCTGTGTGACGCTCGGATGAATTGCGCTGAGATTCATGAGCACGGCATAGCGCAGGCCGTGGTCGCGCCAGTGCGCGAGCTGCTCGACGATCTCATCCGGCGTTCCGGCCAGGCAGAATTCCCGCACCAGCGAGGCCGGGACCTTCTCGATGTAGTCCAGCACGGTGCGCTCGTCCAGCGTCTGGGGAAGGTAGTCCTGCAGGCCGGTGAAGTCATCGCCCAGCGGATGGGTGGCACCGTGCCTGGTCCACATCTCCCCGGGAGCGCACAGGGTCAGCGCCCGCGCGCCGACGCTCTCGACCAAGGCGTCCACCTGCCCGGGACGGGCGGCGGTGAGCACGCTGAACACGGCGGCGGGCGCGACCGACGACGGGTCGCGCCCGGCGTCGGAGGCCGCGGCGCGCACCAGCTCCAAGCGGTGCCGGTATTCGTGCGGGCGCTGCGCGAAGCCGGGGAACCACACGTCGGCGTAGCGCCCGGCGGCCCGCAGCATGCGCGGGCCGCCCGCGGCCACCCAGATCTCCGGGCGGCTACCCCGATACGGCGGAACGTCGAAGACCGCGTCGCGCAAGGGAAAGTACGGGGAGTCCCTGGTCACCAGGCTGCCGCGGGAGTCCCACAGTGCCCGGATGGTCGCCAGCGCCTCCTCGAACCGGCCGACCGGAGCGGACCAGTCCACGCCGTAGGGCTCGTTGTTGTCCCTGATCCCGGTGCCGATGCCGAGAATCGCGCGGCCCCGGCTCAACTGGTGCAGCGTGGCGGCGGCCTGCGCGGTCACGGCGGGATTGCGGCGGCCCGCGTCGGTGACGCCGACGCCGAGCCGCAGGCGGGCCAAGCGGTTCTGGGCGGCGAGATAGCCCAGCGCCGTCCACGGTTCGTAGATGCCGTCGGCGTGCGGCGCCAGCCGGGTGATGCCGACGTGCCGCGGTTTCCAGATCGAGGCGGGCAGGATCGAGGGCAGGTGGTCGGTCACCCAGAGCGAGTCCGCCCCGCCCGCCATCGCCACCGAGCGACTGCCGCGAAATTGCAGATCGGGCGCGAACCGGGTGTAGACGCCGGAATCCATCACGCCTGTGCGAAATTTCGCCATGTTGTTCCTCTCGCACTACTTGGGTACTGGCTCGAGAGCTGCGCTGGTCTCGGGGATTTCGATACGTTGGTGCCACGCGGCGAGCCGGCGCGGCGCCCACCAGTTGGCCGCGCCGAGCAGGCGCATCAGAGCGGGCGCGAGCACGCCGCGGATCAATGTCGCGTCGCTGAGCACGGCCAGGGTCAGGCCGAGGCCGAACAGTTGGATGAACGACACGTGTGAGGTCACCATGCCCGCGAAGGCGATCGCCATCAGACAGGCGGCCGCGGTGAAGATCCGGGCGGTGCGGGCCACGCCGGTCGCGACGGCGCGGGTGTTGTCGCCGGTGGACAGCCATTCCTCCCGGATCCGGGACAACAGGAAGACCTCGTAGTCCATCGAGACGCCGAAGGCGATGCAGAACATGAGAATCGGCATGGTCGGCACCAGGTAACCGGTCGGGGTGAAGCCGAGCAGGCCGGCCAGGTGACCGTCCTGGAAGATCCAGACCATGGCGCCGAAGGTCGCCGCCAGCGACAGCGTGTTCAGCAGCAGCGCTTTGATCGGCAGCAGCACGCTGCCGGTGAAGAAGAACAGCACCACCAGCGTCGACAGCGCGATCACGACCACGGCGACGGGCACTTTCGCCGCGAGCGCGTCGAGCGTGTCGACGCTTTCGGCCGCCGCGCCACCGAGCAGCGCCCGGCCGGGCGCTGGAACCGCGCGCACTTGGTCGAGCTGCGCGATCGCGGCGGGGGAGTACGGGTCGAGCCGGGTGCCCACCCGCAAATACGTGCCCGCGTCGTCGCGCAGGCCAGGCGGCGCGGCGGCCACTTTCAGCCCGCCGGCGTACACGCCCGCCGCGGACAGCACGGACGTCACATGCTCCACCCGCGACAACCGCTGCGCGTAGGCGGCGATGTCGGTGTCGCCGCCTCGGTAGCCGGGCATGGCCACCACCACACCGGCCATGGCGTTCTCCCGGAAACCGGTGCGCAAGGCGTCGCCGACCACGTGGCTGGAGGCCCCGGCGATGACCCGGTCGTCGGCGGCGCCGAACCGGATGGACAGGAACGGCGATCCCAGCACCAGCAACAGCGCGATCACCGCCAGCGCGGCCACGGCCGGGTGGCGCATGACCAGCCGCACCGAGCGGTACCACCGGGTGGCGGTGAGCTCGACGGGCTCGGGGCGGGGCCGCCGGAATCGCCGGCGCAGCAACACCCGCAGGTCGAGCGCGTCGACGCGGGGGCCGAGCAGCGCGAGCGCGGCGGGCACCAACAGCAAGGTGGTGAATACGGCCGCGCCGAGCACGGCCAAGCCCGCGTAGGCCAGCGAACGCAGGAAATACAGCGGGAAGACCAGCAGCGTCGACAGCGACAGCGCGATCACCACACCCGAGAACAGCACGGTGCGTCCCGCGGTGCGCGCGGTGCGCGAGACGGCGGCGGCGGTGTCGTGCCCGGCGGCGAGTTCCTCGCGGAACCGGCTGACCATGAACAGGCTGGAATCGATCGCGACCGCGAAACCCAAGGCGCTCATCATGTTCAGCGCGAAGATCGACACGTCGCCGACCTCGGTGAGCAGCCGCAGGATCGGCAGCGTCGCGAAGATGTTGAACACGCCGACCGCCAGCGGGACCAGCGCGGCGGTGAGGCTGCCGAAGACCAGGATCAGGGCCAGGCCGGTCAGCGGTATCGCGATCGCCTCGGTGATCAGCAGATCGGTGACGATGCGATGGCTCATCTCGTCGAACGCCACCGCCTGGCCGCCCGCCCGCACCGTCACGCCGTCGAAGTCGCCGCCGACCTGCTCGGCGATCGCTCCGGCCCGCTTCGGCGCGTCGGTGTCGTCGCCGGTGACATGCGCCAGGACGAGCCCGTCGCGACCGTCGTTGCCGCGCAAGGCCTGGCGCAGATCCGGCGGGAGCTCCCAGTAGGACTGGACCGCGTCGACGTCGTCGCGGCCGCGCAGCTGCGCGGTCACGCGCTCGCCGACCGTGCGCGCCGCGGGGCCGTCGAGTCCGTCCGGCGCGGTGACCAGCAGCACCAGATTCGGCGCCGCGCCGGGGAATTCGCGGTTGAGGAACGCAGCCACCTCGGCGGATTCGGTGTCGGACGGGATGTAGCCGCCGGACTTCAGGTGGGCGGGCGCCGACCAGCCGAGCGCGACGCAGACGATGCCGATCAGCAGCGCGCCGTACAGGACGGATCGCGGTCGCCGGGTCGCCAGACGTGCGAGACCAACAAGCATGATGAATGACCTTTTCTCGGGCTGCGGCCGTGGCGAATGCGGGTGCGGCCGGTGCTATTCGGCGGCGCCGGATTCGATGTAGCCGGCCAGCGCTCGCCATTCCTTGGCATTGCGGTTGGCGAGTTCGGCGACGGCCGGGATGCAATGCGGGGGGACCGTGGCCACCAGCGCGGTCCACACCTCGCGCTGCATCGAGTGGGTGTGCAACCAGCGCAGCAGGTCGCGGCCCTGCTGGCTGTGCCGCATGGCCGGGTCGCGGGTGAGCTGTTGCAGCAGCAGCGCGCTGCCCTCCGGCTGATCCGCGGTGGTGTCGTCCTCGCAGGATCCGGTCTCGCGCAAGCGTTTGCGGATCGAGTGCGCCGTGCTGATGGACACCTCCGCCGCGGCGGCCAGCGCGCGCAGCGGCATGTCCGGCGAGGTCGCCAGCAGCTCGGCGACCCGGCGCCTGCGCTGCGCGCGGTCCATCGGCCTGCGCCTGCCGTCGGCGCCGACGCGGATGTTCGACTGCGGAATTTCCGCACTCGAACGTTGGCGGATCGTGGCGACCGTGCGCGCGGACAGTCCCGTAGTGGAGGCGATGGCCCGGTCGGACAATTCCGGCATCGTCTCGATGATCCGCTCGGCCGCCGCTTTGCGGTCCGAAAGTGTCAGCGGCAGACCGTGCGTCGTATTCAGCTCGACACCGCGCAGAAAAGCCTCTGCCGGTGTCCCGTCGAAGAACACGACATCGATGTGCTCGCGGCCGAGCCATTGCGCGGCGCGCAACCGGTGCATTCCGTCGATGACGCGCATGGTGCTGCGATGCACCAGAATCGGCGGTAATTCGGTGTCGCTCTCGGCCAATCGCGCGATATGCCTGCGGTCTTCCCCGTTCGACCGCGGCGAATCCGCGGGCAACAACTCGTCGATCGACACGAGATAGCTTGCGTTCGATGCCAGTGGCACCACATCGCCGCTCACCAATTTAAACTCAGCGGACATTTCGAACCCCCAGGGTCGCCCGGAATCAGATCGGTCCTCGATGACCCGATGGTCCATCCGGAACCCGGCTAGGCTTCGACCGACCGATCGGTCACAGCGTAGGTGCGGCCGGTGCACGACACTAGCCTTTTCAGAAAGAGTGGGGAGAATTCGGAAACATGACAGTCATTGCCGACCCCGGTCGCACGGCGCTGCTCATCGCGGGCACCGTGGTGGCGGAACGCGAGGGGCTGCACCGTCTTTCGGTCAACGCGGTGGTCGAGGAAGCCGGGATGGCCAAGGGCACCTTCTACCACCACTTCGTCAACCGTCGCAGCTACGTCATCGCGCTGCACCGCCGCTTCTTCGACGCGCTGTCGCAGTCGGTGGCCGCGGCGCTGGCGGGGATTCCGCCGGGCGTCGAGCGGATCGCCCCGAGTCTGGACGCGTTCCTCGATGCCTGTCTCCATGCCCGCGGCACCGAAGCGTTCATGGTGCAGGCACGCACCGACCCCGACCTGCGCGAGGAGATCGGCCGCCGCCACGAGCTGTTCATCGCGGTCGGACGGCCGGACATGGCCGCCGCCGGATGGCCCGACCCCGACGCCGCCTCCCGGATGAAAGTGGCCATGGTCGGCGAGATCTGCCTGGCCGAGCTCACCGCCCGGCGGGCACGTCCGGATCTGCGCATCGCGGCGGTGCGCATGCTCACCGCCAACCGCACGGGGCCGCTTGCCGCGCAGCCGCCCGAGACCGGCGCGTCGGCCACGTAGTCGCGGCATTCCCAGGACGCGTCCCGGGGACGGGGCGGTCATCGGTGGGATCCCCGGCCGGCCGGAGAGTAGTGTTTCAGCTGGCAGAGCCAGGAGAGTGCGCCTCGATTCGGCAACGCGGCCGGGCGGGTCGCGTCCTTCGGCGAAGGATTTCCCGCAGGAAGGCCGCGCCATGACTCACACAGCCGACGGCGGCGGGACGCGCACCGGCCGCACGGCGTCCGCATGGCAGTACGCGCGCACCGCGCCGTGGACCTTCGCCTGGCTGACGCTGCTGCTGGGCACCACGATCATCCAGCACCTGGTGCCGCGCGGCGATCTGGAGCGCCTGCTGGGCGAGCGTTCCACCAACCTGCGCAACCTCGAATCCGATCCACTGCACGCCCTCCTGACCAGTCTGCTGTGGATCGACGGCTATTTCTGGTTGCCCTACCTGGTGCTGTTCTGTGTCTTCCACGCCCCGGCGGAACGGTGGCTCGGCTCGTTGCGCTGGGCGATCGTCGGTCTGTGCGCGCACGTCGCGGCCACGTATTTCAGCGAGGGCATCCTGGCCGTTGCCATCCGCCACGGGTACGCCGATCCGGGGATGGTCGATGTGCGTGATATCGGCGTCAGTTATTTTCTCGCCGCCATCATCGGGATCCTGACCTACCATGTCGCCCGTCCGTGGCGGTGGCTGTACCTCGGCGGAATCCTGGTGTGGTTCGCCACCCCGTTGCTGATCCATCCCACCTTCACCGGCGTCGGGCACTGTTCGGCGCTGCTGATCGGGCTGGCCGCCTACCCGCTCACGCGTGGCCGGACCGCGCCGGACTGGGACCCGGCCACCATGTGGCGACACCGGGTCGATGCCGGCCGAGCGCCGAGCGGGCGTGCCGGAGTCACCGGAGCCCGAACCCCGCAGGACAGGCGCGGGTAGAGCGGGGGATCATTCCGGTGCGGCGTTCGATTCGAGAGCTTCGTCGTACGCGTACCCCGCGTCGCGGACCTTGGTCGCGAGGAATCGCATCCGCTCCGAGGTGAGGTAGCCGCCGCGCAGAGCCGTGCCGTCCAACTCGGCGGCCACCTGCTCCAGCGCCAATCGCGCGAACCGCGTTCGATCGACCATGGCGGAGTTCTACCAGGTAGTCGCGGCGGACGCGATCGCACCACGCGGGGCGTTTCCGGAAAGTCGCCGCATCGATCCGGCACCAACTTCCCACCAGTGGCGAATTTCCGGCTACCGAATCGGCCTATGCTGCTCGGCGGCCGCCGGATCGGGGCCCCGAGCGGGAGGCGAACGCCGGACCCGTCTCGCGCGGACTACGTGTTGGACAGGCGATGACGCGACTCGTGCACTTCGTGGGCAGCTTGCCCGAGCCATTGACGACCGGCGACAGCGCTGTGCTGGAGTGGTTCGTCCAGCGCAGCCGGGGCCACCGGCTCACCGGTGTGCCGCGGGACCTGGATCCCAGTTGGGTCGTGCAGTACCTGCGCGAGCGGGACAGACACGACGACGTCTTCGAAGTGGTGCGCGGCGGTGACTTCGCCGACTACGCCGACATGCGCGTGTACGGCATTCGCCGGCGCGCGACCCTCGAACCCCGGCACGTGGCGATGGATCGCGTCGACCGCATCGGCGCGGCCGTCACCGCCTTTCGCGCGCTGCGGGCTCGGCATCCCGAACTCGCCGAAACGAGATTGCAGATCAGCCAACCGAATCCGCTGGATCTGGCGCTGTTCGTGTTCGCAGGCGCGGCGGTGGCCGACGGGCTTCCGCTCGGGCGCGCGCTGCGCCACCTGCGGACGGTGACCCCAGCGCTGCGCAACCTGCCCGTCTTCGTCGAGGCCGTGCTGGCCGAAATGGCGCAGGTGACAGCCGAGCACGGCGATCTGGTCACCTGGCAGGTGGAGTCGCCGATCGCCCAGCTCGCCCTGGTGAAGGCGGCGCGACTCGGTGCGCAGGCTCCGGCCGGCCGTCTGGTCGCGCGTCAGTTGTCCGGCTTCCTCGCCCGGGCACACGAGATCGGCGCACAGACCACCCTGCATCTGTGCTATGGCGACTATCAGCACAGAGAACTGCTCGCGCCGCGCAGTCTCGCGCCGGCGGTGCGGCTGTTGAACACCCTCGCGCGAGACCTGCGCGCTCGCGCCGTGCCGCTGCCGCCCGCGCACATCCCCTGCGCTTACGGTGCTCATCCGGCTCCGCTGGAGCCTGCGTTCTACCGGCCGCTGCGCAGGCTCGACCCGGAGTGGCGGGTCATCGCCGGGGTGGTGTCGCCGGCCGGAGCGCAAGACAGCATCAAGAGCCTGGCCTTGTTCGAGGCGGCGGCGGGCCGGGCCGCGTACGGTGTGGCGACGGCGTGCGGCCTCGGCCGGTGCACCGTCGAGGAGGCCGAGCGCGCCGCCGAAGCCACCGTGGCGACCGCCACGGCCGCCGAGTCGGCGCCGAGCGAGGCGGCGTGAGGCCGATAACCCGCGGCTGACGCATCGGTGGCGGCTCACTGCTGGGTTGCGGGTCCGCAACGGAACAGCGCCCGTGCGGCAGAATGGTTTTCGACCAGTCGTCGACGCCGAGGGGGTAGTGCGCTGAGTATCGCGGATGCGGAACCGATCGATGTCGTTGCGGTGGCACGGTCAGTCGTCGCCGCGCACGCGCCGGAAGAGTTGCCGCTGTTCGACGTCACCGCCGCGGCGTACGCGGCGCGTCGGCGCGGCCCGAGTCCGGACGAACTGCTCGGCTTCGGAGTCGGTGCGGTGGAGGCGGTGGTGACGGTCGCGGTGCTGGCCGCGACCAAGGGTGCGGTGGACGCGCTCCTGGAATATTCCGGCAAACGCACCGCGCGTGGCCTGCGCGGCCGCCTGAGCCGGCTGCCGTGGCGGCGGCGCGCCGCGGCGGTCGCGGCGGCCGAACCGCTCAGCTCCGAGCAATTGAACGCCACCCGCGACGCCGCCAGGCGCGCGATACTCGCCTACGGGCTGACCGATCAGCAGGCGAACCTCCTGGCGGGGGCGATCGTAGGCGAGCTGGCGGCGCCGGACGACCCGCCGGACTGATGCGCCCCGCCCCGGAAGCATTCGGTTCGGGCACCACCCTGCGCTTCGCGGTGCTGGTGCTCGCCGCCGCGGCGACCATGTGGAATTGCTGGCAGGTGCTCGCGGGAGCCGCGCTCGGGACGCCCTACCGGCTGGCGACCGAGCAGTGCGTCCGAGCGCTGATCACGTCGCTCGGCGGGCACGACCCCGGTTCCGCCGCACCGGCCGACCCGGCGCATGGCGCGACCTTCGCCGCGACGGTCGGCGCCTGCTCCAGCCGTATCGGCGCGACGGCGTCGGTGATCGCGATGCTCTCCGTCGTCGCCACGGCGATCGCTGTCGCCTCGGTCTACTGGCTGTGGCCGTCCTGGCATATCCGGCGGCGCAGGCTGATCGCGCTCCCGGCCGGCGAATTTTCCGGGCTGGCGATGAAACTGGTGGCTTCGGCAGGGAACACCGAGGTGCGGTTCCTGCTCGATCCGGCCGACACTCGCGTCGGTGGGCGGGCGTTCGGTCGGTACCGGCGCCGCTATGTCGTTCTCGGTCGCGGTCTGGTGGAACGGTGGCGGCGCGGCACCGGCGACGGCGCGGTGGACGCGGTGGTCGCGCACGAACTGGCCCATATCCGCAATCGCGATCTGGATCCGGCCTATCTCGCGGTGTGGACATGGCGTCTGCTCGTGCTGCTCGGCGGCATCCCGTTCGGCTGCTGGATGCTGGTGGAACTCGCGACCGGTGATTGGCGGACCGCGCTCACCTATGGCTGGCGGATCGTCGTGTTGCTCGGATCGACCCTGTTGATCCGCAATGGACTGCTGCGGGCGCGCGAGTACTACGCAGACCTCCGTGCCGCACGGGCGTACCCGGTCCAGCTGCGGCGACTGCTGGACGATGCACCGCGGCCCAGAGGGTACCCGGGACTGCGCGCACGGTTCGGCATGCACCCCTCGGCACGGAACAGGCGGCGAATGCTGGACGCCCCCGGCGAGTTGCTGGCCCCGCGACTGCTTTCCTTGGTCACCATCGGCTTCAGCGCCATGCTGGCTTACGATCTGGTCGACGCGGTGACCGCGGTGGCCGGATTGCGCACACCGATAGCGCCGCTGGTGGGGATGACGCTGACCACGCTGGTCGCGACCAGCGGTCTCGCGCAGGCGGCGCTGCGCAACGCGTTGTGGGTGCGTGTCGAGGCGGATGCGATGCAGCTGCGGGACAGCGCGTTCCACATCTTGCTGATCGCGTTCGCCCATGGTTCGGCTCTGGCGCTGGGCATGGTGCTGGGGCGCGTGCTGGCACTGGATCCGGTAGCGCACGGCTCCATCGGCCACACCTGGTCGGCGACCGGCGAATTCCTGTCGCAATGGGCCACCGCGCTCGGCATGTGCTGTATCGGGGTGAGCGCCTGTGTCCACGTGGCGGCACGCAGCTGGCTACCGGTCGTCGCGACGGTCGACCGTCCCCGGGTCGTCGTCGCCACCTTGGCGGCCGGCGCCGCCGTGCTCATGCTGCCCTGGCTGCCGTCGTTGCTGTGGGCCTACTTCCTCTATGCGCGATTGCCCATGGAGGCGTCCGGCCTGCCGAACTGGGTGACGGGAGAACTGATGAAGCGGCAGCAGTTCCCTGAAGGTTTGTCCGATGTCCGGGGACTGTCGGCCGCCGTCGCGTTGGCACTGTTGCTCGCGGCGCCGCGGCTGCTGCGGGTCGGCCCCTTCGCGCGATCTCGGGCGGATGCCTCCGAAGCGCTGTGGCCGCAGCCGCCTGCGGGCCTCGGAGCCACGGTCGGCGTTGGTGTCGGCGCGGCCCTGTTCATGCTGAACATCTTGGGGGAATACGGGTTTCACACCGCGGCGTGGCCGGGCGCCGACGTCACTTCGATGGCGCTGATGGCATCGTCCCCAGCCAGTCGCGCGATCGTGTCGAGTGCCGAAGCGGAAAGCGGATGGCAGTTGTGTCATCGGTCCAGCGCGCCGGGCTCCGGGACGCGGTCCGATTGTGTGGCATACGGGCCTGATCCGAGCGGAGCGCAGTGCGGCGCCCAGGCGTTCCCGTGCGCCCCCTCCGTGCATGTCAGGCCTGGAGAACTCGTGACTCGTGTTCCGCCGCGGACGGGCTACCGGCCGAAAGTCGGGGAATCGGTCATGTTCGACGGGTCGCGAGCGGGCTGGGCGACCGTCGAATATCGAATCGCGTTGGTCATCGCGACGGAAGGCGATCGCATCACATGTGCCGGTGCGGGAGCGCCGATCCTGGTCGACGGGCAGCCGCCCGTCGACGGTGGAGTCCTCTACCCGGCCCACCCGGTGGGGCAGGAGGCCTTCGACCGCACCGTTCCCAGCGGTGGAATGTGGGTGCTCGGCCCGCGATGGCGTCCGGAGGACGGCTCGGACCGGCATCTGGGCGAGCGCGGCGGCGTGGTCGCGGCGTCGTCGGTGCTGCTGTACTTCGCGGAGGAATAGCTCTGCGACGCCGTTGCGGACGGAAGGCGCAGCGCCGCACGGAATCACGCGTCCCGTGCGGTGATGGCAACGGGTGCAACGGGTACGGGCACGGGGCGGCTCGGGTCGGTACCCTGGGTTCATGAGGTGTCGCGAGAAGCGTTAAGTTATCGCGAATTTCCGCGATCCCGACCGCGATGTACTCGACATTGTGTACCTTATGTTATCGAGGGTTCGCTCCCTGTCGGGGAGAGAGCCCGGGTCGTCGATACGGCCAGGCAGAAGGACTCCGTTGTCCCGTGCGGTGCATCCGTCCCGAGACGCGGACGACGTCGAGGATTGGGTGTGGCCGAATGCGTGTATCTGCTCCGATAACGGTCTCGGCTTTGGTTGTTGCTGGTGTGGTGGTGAGTGGTTCGGG
>NZ_JBSFNF010000021.1:0-91947 GCF_053586955.1 Nocardia sp. NPDC003726
CGGGGGGGGGCGCCCCCCGCCGTCCGACCTTCCCCCCCCCCCGCCCCCCCCCCCCCCCCCCCCCCCGGCCCCCCCACGGCGGATGCTCGGTCTCGCTTCGCTCGAAAGACGTGGTTGCGGTGCGCTGGGCGCGTTGGTAGCGGAACTCAGCACCAGGCGCGCAGTGGAGGTGGACGGTGTGCGGCTTGCCACGGCGGTCGCTTGCCCCTTCGTCGCTTACGCGGCGGTCGCCCGGACGCGAGCCCGGCCGCGAACGGCGGATGCTGTTGCGTGTAGGCCATGCCTTCCGTATTCAGTGCTTGCCGTCCATTGTTGTTTCGGCAGGCCTGGATTCGAGATTGTGACGTCGGATCGGATCGCGGTGACGCGAACGGGTTGTCTTGTAGGGCTCAGAGTATCCGGGGCTCTCAGGTCGGGCACTCTTCAACGGCGGGAAGTCGTCGCTGAGTTTCCCGATGCTGCGGAGCGTGCCGGTACGCGGTTGCCGTCAGGTCCCGAGTTAGGCTCGCGCGGTGGAAACCCCGTTGCGGCTCGAGGTCATCGTGGCGAGTGTGCGTCCGGAGCGGTTCGCGCCGGTGGTCGCGGAATGGTTCCTGCGTACCGTGCGTGCCCGGACCGAATTCGACACGGGTGTCATAGATCTCGCGCACACGCCGTTGCCGGTCGAACTCACCGAGAACGACGAGACCGCCGCCTATCGCGCGCGATTGCGGGACGCCGACGCGTTCGTCGTCGTCACCTCGGAGTACAACCACGGCTATCCGGCGTCGCTGAAGACGGCTTTCGACACCGCGAAGCACGAGTGGCGCGCCAAACCCATCGCCTTCGTCTCCTATGGCGGTCTTTCCGGTGGTTTGCGTGCGGTGGAGCAGTTGCGCCAAGTGGTCGCCGAGATCCATATGGTGTCGGTTCGTGAAACGGTCAGCTTCCATCAGGCGAAGAAGCGCTTCGACGAGACGGGCGAGACCCGCGACGGCGCCGCCATCGACGCGGCGGAACGCATGCTGCGTCAATTGGCCTGGTGGGCACGTACTTTGCGAACCGCGAGGACGACCGATCCATATCCCGGCTAGCCCCGCTTGGGCGCCGGACGGGTGGGTGGGCGGTGTCGACGGCCTCGCCGGGATCGGCCTCGGTGTCAGGACGACCTGCGCGCTTCTGATGCTCAGCACCACGTGGCCACCGATTGCGCAGGCTTCGCTCTCGGGGCCAGCGAGCCGATGTCGAAATCGACATGACTCAGCGGCTGCGCTACTGCGGTTGCATCGCCCGTCGGCCGCGCGGCTGGCCGATGTAGGTGGCCTCACTGGGAATAGATACCAGCGTGAGGTCGACCTGCGCCGTGCCGGTGCGCAGCACCACGTGGTTGCCGATCGCGCCTGGCTGGTGGATGGCCAGGTCGGGACGGCTGGCGGGCCAGCCCATCGGATCACCCGTGACGTAGATGGTGGTGACGCCGGCGTGCGGGGCCGGTGCGAGCACCCCGTCCACGACCGTCGCGGTGAAACCCGCGTCGGACTGGTGGGTTTCGACCGCGATGGTCAAGCGCTCCGGATTGCCGATGGTGGTGACGAGGTTCTCCCAGGCCCGTGCCCGGTCGGTACGGATGAGGATCCGTTCGCCGACCGCGAGCGCCCGGAAGACCAGTTGCTGCGCCAGATACAGCTCGCCGGCGACGTACACCGTGGATATGCCCGCGCCGACGATGCGGACCGCAACGCCGTTGCCTTCGTCGTCCGAGCCGATCAGCTGGCCGCAGCCGGAGGAAGGTAGGTGCAGATCGTCGACGACATCGATCAGGTGCTCGATCATCGGGACGGTGTCGTCCACGCCGGGAACGGCCAGCGGCAGATGGGCCAGCAGCCCGTCGCGGTGGCGTCCGTTCATCGAGATCATGCCAGGCAGCTCGGACCGCTCCGGCAATTCGCGTGCGGTCAGCCGCCAAGCCGCGCCGATGCTCACCGTGTCGGCGGAACTACCGGGGCGCAGCCGCACCGCCACCGTGGTTCCGCGCGACGGCGCCACCCAGAGCTGGGCGAGCAGGTCGGATTCGAGTCGCTTGGGATCGATCGCGCTGCCGATGTTCACGCTGTTGCCGATTTCGGCGTAACGCCAGCTGTGTTCGAGCGTGCGCGGATCGTAGCCGCCGGTGATCTGCAGGACCGCCTTGCGGATCTCCGGCGCGGTGAGGATGCGGGCGTTGCAATCGGCGTCCTCGAGCGTGCGCATGATGCGCTGGGTGGCGATGGTGACCGCGCGCGACGCTCCTTCCGCGCCACCGCCGCGCCGCGCCGCCGCCTCCGGGCAGGCCACCGCGTCGAAGCTGATCGCCAGCCACACCGTGCGGTGCGCGGTGGCGGGCAGCGGGCCGAGCAACGATTCGTAGATCTTGCCCGCGGGAGTGCCGGAACGGCTGCGATGCCCGTGGCTGATGATGTCGATGCCGCTGAGCAGGATGTCGTGCTGGTTCAGGCCTTTCGCCAGCTCGGCCAGCGGGAGCAGATGCGAGGCGTGCACCGTGGTGCGGGCGATCCTGGTCAGCCCGCCGGGCGGGGGCAGCACCTCGACCACCGTCACCACGCGGCTGCCGTCCCAGTAGAGGCCGAGCGAACGTCCGTCGGCGCCGCGGAAGTCGACGGTGTCGCCGAGTTCGTAGTCACGATGCGTGAGGTAGCGCCACCAGGTGGCGGCCCAGTCCAGCAAAGTGCGTCCGGCGACGGGGATCAGTGGAATCAGCGCGACGACCACCGCCACGCCGAGCGCGAGAAGTCCCGGCAGGCCGGCCAACAGCGCGACGACTCCGACGGTCAGCCCGATGAGCTGGGCGATCAGCAGGTTCTGCATCGAGATGCGCCCGAGCAGCGGTCGTGGTCCCGCGCCTGCCGGTTCCGCCATCGTCGTCCCCCAAGTACCCGATATCGGCCGGTTCGCCGCGGCCGAGCTGAACAAGAGTCCCCGGGAACTGTACTGTGTTCGGCGAACGTGAGCACTGTTCGGGGGAGGAATAATGCCTTCAAAACCCACCACTCGCTGGCAGGTCAGCGGCTACCGCTTTCTGGTCCGGCGGATGGAGCACGCCCTGGTGCGCCGGGATGTGCGAATGCTGCACGACCCCATGCGTTCCCAGTCCCGCGCATACGCGGCCGGTCTGATCCTGGCGTGTGTGGCACTGGCCGGTTGCGGTGTGCTCGCGTTGCTGCGGCCGCAGGGCAAGATCGGCGACGACAACAAGATCCTGATCGGCAAGGACTCCGGCGCCGTCTACGTGGTGATCGACGACGTGGTGCACCCGGCCCTCAACCTCGCCTCCGCCCGCCTTGCCGCGGGTGAGGCCGCCAAGCCCGCCACCGTGAAGGAATCCGAGCTCGGAAAGAAGCCCCGCGGCCAATTGATCGGCATCCCAGGCGCTCCCGCCTCGCTGCCCCTCGACAAGGAGGGCAAGGGGCGCGCTTGGACGGTGTGTGATTCGTTGAAGACCGACGGCACCGATGACCGCAGCACCTCCGTTCTCGTCGGCGATCTGGAACTCGGCGACAAGGCGGCGGCGATGGGCAAGGACAAGGCGCTGCTGGTGAAGGGTAAGGAAGCGACCTACCTCATCTGGAACAAGACGCGCGCTCGCGTGGATATGAACGAACCGGCGGTCACCGGACCGTTGGGAATCCGTGGCATGACGCCGCGCCCGATCAGTGAAGGCTTGCTGAACGCGATCCCGGAGGTGGACGCGATCGTGCCGCCGAAGATCGATGATCCGGGTGGGCAGCCGTCCGGCTACTCGATCAACGGCCTGCGGATCGGCACCGTCGTGCAGATGACCGGCAAGTCGAACCAGAACTTCGTCATCCTGCACGACGGCTTGCAGCCCATCAGTGCATTCACAGCCGAAGTCATCCGCAGTTCCCAACGCAACCCGGATCACGGCACCGCCATCGGAGACTACGAGGCAAACAATGCGCCGCCTTCGAAAGCGCTGAAGGTCGACTCCTACCCCGATGTCGCACCGACCGTGATCGAGCCCAAGGCGCGACCGGTGAGCTGCTTGTCCTGGAAGCCCATCCCGGGAGTCGCGGGCAATGCCGACGTTGCCCTGCGTGCGGAACTCACTGTCATCGATGGCAGCGACCTGCCGATGTCCAGCAGCGCCAAGCTGGTTCCGCTCGCCCAAGCCGATGGCAAGGGAGACAAGGTGGACTCCGTGTACTTCAAACCGGGCTCCGGCGCGTTTGTCCAGAGCACCGGCATCGAACCGGACAGCCGCCGTAAGGACAGTATGTTCTACATCGCCGACACCGGTGTCCGCTTCGGCATCAAGGACGTCGAGGCCGCGAAAGCACTCGGCATGGACAAGGAATCGGACGTGACGCCGGAACCCGCCCCGTGGCCGATCGTCGGTCTGCTCGCAAGCGGCCCCACCCTGAGCCGCGAGGCCGCCATGATCGCCCACGACGGCGTCGCTCCGGATTCCGCCCCCGCAAAGCAGCCGGTGGCCTCGGCGAAATGATCGACTGGCGGATGCCGACACCTCCACCAGGCGTGTGACACAGGTTTCCTATCGAATTTCGTTCGACGGGAACCTGAGTCGCTCATGTGCCGTCCAATCCCTCCGACGGACGAGAATCGCCATTCGTGTTCGTCGCCGTAGCCGCGCAGCAGCTGCTGGACGGCGGATCTGGGAAGGCTTTCGCATGAATAGAAGAGTTTCGGCACTGGCGTCATTCGCTGCATCAGTTGCCATTGTCGGAGGAGTCTGCGCGCTCAATGCAGGGCAGGCGTACGCGGACCCGATTGCCAAGTACAGCAGCCCAGACGCATGTGAGAAGGAAGCGGCGAAGCGAAACGCCGAATACCGGCGTAGTAACGAGGGTTCGACTGCACCCGGGGTTACTTTCTACTGCGAGCCGTGGGAATGGGTGGAGACCAAATCCTAAGGCTTGTTCTGGAGGCCCAACTCTTATCCGTGATCACGCCCTGTGACTCGAACGGTTGTAGGCCCGTCCTATGACGGGCCTACAACCGTGTCTGGCGGGTCACTCGTCTTCGCGGACGCCGAATCGGCGGCGGATCGGAAACGAGGCGAGCATGCCCAGCACCAGTAGTACCGCGACGCTGCCGCTGCCGATCAGCGCTACATTTCGTGCGCGATGGTCGGGCGGTGGAGTCGGCGAAGGAACCCGCAATTGCACACTCGAAGCTGCTGCTGGGCGCTTTGGCGGGAGAGTTTTCGGTACTTCGGCGGTTAAGGCGGCGACCGGATCGACAGCGCCGTAACCGATGTATGGATTCCAGCCCTCCGCAGGGGCATGGGCGGTCGCCTCGATGCGCTTGATGACCTCCAGCGCACTCAGCTCCGGGAAACGGGCTCGCACCAGGGCGGCCACCCCGGAAACCAACGGGGTCGCAAAACTGGTGCCCTGAATCGGACCGAGCTTCCCTGATTGCTGGACGCTGCCGAGTTGAACCGCGGTTCCTTTGCTGTTCGGATCATTGAACAGTGGATCGAGGGAGGTGATGTTCTCGCCGGGTGCCGCCACACCAAGCCATGGTCCGGGCACTGTGAACGTCGACGGCTGCCCGTTCCCGTTGATGGAACCGACGGCGAGCACGTAGTCGTCATAGCGGGCGGGCGACACGTTCAGGTCGACTTTGCCCCACGGATCCGCGGTGGGGTCGAGCGGATCGATGATCGCGTTGTTGCCCTTGCAGCTGTCAGCGCTTTCGCTGCTGTTACCTGCTGCCGCTACCACGACCACGTCCTTCTCGATCGCGGCGTACCGGACCGCGGCGCCGAGCTCGGTGTCTTCAAAAGGCTCGGAGATCGGCTTGCACGCGACTTCGGAGATATTGATGACGGTTGCTCCCATGTCCGCCGCGCGACGGATCGCCGATGCCATGGTTCGAGTGGTGCCGTATCCCTGGGGCAGCGCATCCGGTCCTTTGTCCCGATTCGCTCCCTCCTGCTGGTACAGCCTGCTGGTCTGGCGGATCGTGAGAATTCGGGCCGCCGGTGCGACCCCGGAGAAACCCTGGCCGTCGACCTCCGTCGCCGCAATCAGCCCCGCGACCAACGTTCCATGCGCATCGCAGTCCTCGGTCCCGTCACTATTGCTCACATAGTCGCCGCCCGCGATCAACCCCGGCAGGCGCGGATGGCGGGCGACGCCGGTGTCGATGACCGCCACGAGTTGACCTGCGCCCTTCGAGAATCCCCAGGCATGCTGCAGGTCGAGGGAGCGTTGCGGCTCGGGAATCGAGGGCCCGTTGCCTCCCGAGCCGGTACTGACGCACGGGGTATTGGATGCCCGCTCGGTCTTGTCCGGTGGAGCGGCCGGCTCGCCCGCTGGCGGTGGCGTATTCGGGCTCACGGTGGGTTTCTCCGCTTGCGCAGGCGGGATTGCGGCCGTTGCGCCGACGGAGACGCCGAGCGCCAACACGCAGACTGCCGTGCCCAACCGAACCGCTCGGAAGCCACTGGCGATCAGCTGTTCGGAACTCATCGCTGTGAACTCACAGCCCGCGGACGATGGAGTAGAGGTCCGCCACCCAGAAGACCAGGGGCAGTACCGCGGCGACGAACGTGTACTCGAGCAGTTCGACGCCGCGCCGCATGGGTGGGGTGGCCGACTGGTTGGGGACGATGATGCCGAGGATCAGCGCCGCGACCAGGACCGCCATGGCCGCGCCGAAGACGGCCAGCGGCTGGTGCATCGCGAAACCGGCGCCAACCAGCATGATCAGCACGATGCCCGCGCCGCCTGCGATGAGCACGACGGCCTGTTCGGCGCCCGCGTAGGTGCGACTGCGGAACATCAGCACCACCGCGCAGACCAAGGCGAGCGCGATGCCGGGCCAGTACGGGTCGTCGGACGCCGGGTCGGTGGCGCCGAGCGCGCCGATGACGGTGACCAGCGTGGTCGCCGCGACCAGGCCCGCCAGGTACATGCGGGCCCGCTCCGACTTCACCCGCAGCACCTCCATGGTCGGCAGTGCGCGGTGATCGTCGGGATCGTCCTCGGTCGGATCGATGGGGGTGCCGGGCGAAGGCACCGGCGGCAGCGGCAGTTTCGCCAGCAGCATGGACACGCGCGGGGCCAGGGAAAGGCCGCCGAGGCCGAGCGCCGCCGCGCCCGCGCCGATCGCCCGCTCCGGCTGGTCGGTGAGCAGGCCGACCAGCGCCGCGGGCACGGCGTAGGTGGCGAGCGCGGCGCCGCCGATGAACAACGCGAGGCCGACGCCGGTGACCCGCCACGCCAGAATCGCGGTCGCTCCGGCCAGGACCGATCCGAGCAGGATGTGCGCCCAGCCGTAATCGTCGGGCACATAGAGCATGCCCGCGCTGAACGCGGCGGGCAGTGCGCAGCCGCCGAGC
Organism: Nocardia sp. NPDC003726; assembly: GCF_053586955.1. NCBI lineage: Bacteria > Bacillati > Actinomycetota > Actinomycetes > Mycobacteriales > Nocardiaceae > Nocardia > Nocardia sp. NPDC003726. The sequence continues at coordinate 7,367 of NZ_JBSFNF010000021.1, forward strand.
ACGAGCGCGGTGCCGTTGTCGCCGTACATCCTGCTCAGCACCATCGCGGTGACGACGAGAAGGATCGCGACCACCAGCGCGATCGAGCCGCCGACCCCGATCGGCAGCGAGCCGGGGGACAGCAGCAGCCCGAGACAACCGACGATCATGGTGAGCGCCGCGAGCACCGAGCCGGTGATCCGCGCGACCCGAGGGGTCCAGCTGCGGTAATGGTCGGTGTCGGCGATCGCGACGTTGTACATGATGTCGTCGAACAGCGGGGTCGGCGCGGTGTGCGATGCGCTCTCCAGCATCAGCAGTTCGCCGTCGCGGACGCCGTGCTCGCCGAGGCTGAGCGAATTGGAGAACGGCGGATGGCCGATCCGGGCGAGCACCCATTCCGCGGGTTCGTAACGCTCGCCCTCGTTGTCGAAGTCGTTGGTGCGGCTGTGCTGGGCGACCATGTCGACCACGCTCGGAATCACCAGGGCGACCGGCACGTCGACCGGTATGGCCATGTCGACCTGCGTGTGCTTGGCCAGAATCGTCACCCGGGCGAGGTCGGGAGCGCGGACGATGCCGCGCGAGGATTCTTCGTCGATGTGGTCGAGCCGCGCGTGCGTCAAACTTCCCCCAACTCCGTCTTCTACCTGGTGATTCCACGGCACGGCGGGGCCTGGGGCGAGCTTGCGAACCCTCGGTCCGGGCAGCAGAATGCTGGTCGAACTGTACGACATGTCGGTTGTGACCTCTACACTGAGGCCGAATCACAGCTGGCCGAAGGGGGAATCTCGTCGATGAGCACTGTCCGCTTCCAGCGCCGTGCGCGCCGCGAGATGCCCCGTACGCCCGGCGGCGAGGTCACGCTGCAGCCGCCGCCCGAAATCCCCCGGGTCACACCGGGAAATCTGGTGCTCAAACTCATGCCGGTCGTGATGGTGATCGGCATGGTCGGCATGATGGCCCTGATGTTCACCCAAGGTGGCGGCATCGCCTCCAACCCGATGAGCATGATGTTCCCGATCATGATGCTGTTCTCGATGGTCGGCATGTTCGCGGGCCAGGGCGGGGGCAAAGGACAGAAGGCCGCGGAGGCCAACGAGGACCGCAAGGACTACCTGCGTTACCTCGACCAGGTGCGCAAGGACGTCAACGAGACCGCCGCCCAGCAACGAGCTTCCGTCGAATGGAGCCACCCGGAGCCCGAACTGGTCTGGATGCTCGCGGGCACCAGCCGCATGTGGGAGCGCCGCGCGGGGGACAAGGACTTCTGCCACGCCCGCATCGGTCTGGGCGGCCAGCGCCTCGCCACCAGGCTGGTGGCCCCGGAGACCGGTCCGGTCGAGGAGCTCGAACCGATCGCCGCGGTCTCCCTGCGCCGTTTCGTGCGCGCCCACTCCACCGTGCCGGATCTGCCGACCGCCATCGCGGTCAAGGGCTTCGCCACCATCGCGCTGGACGGCGACCGCGCCCAGGCGCGCGACATGACGCGCGCGATGCTGGTGCAGCTGTGCATGTTCCAGGCGCCGGACCAAGTGCTCGTCGCGGTCGTCTGCGGTCCGGACACCGCGCCGGAGTGGGAGTGGACCAAGTGGCTCCCGCACACCCAGCATCCCGACGCACAGGACGGCATCGGCACCCAGCGCATGTTCTACGGCTCGATCCGGGAGGCGATGGCCGGACTGCATCCGCTGCTCGGCAACCGGGTCAGGTACTCCCGCAACCAGCCCGCCAACGCGAACATGGTGCACATCGTCATCGTGGTCGACGGCGGTCTGCTCGAGGCCGAGGACGATCAGCTGCGCGAATCCGGCTACGAGGGCGTCACCATCATCGACCTGTGCGGCTACGCGCCGCGCCTCGCGGTGTCCCGTGGCATCAAGATGATCGTCGAGAACGGCGAGTGCGTCGGCCGCGGCGCCACCGGCAATCAGGAGCGGTTCGCGCTGATCGACCGGATCAGCCCCGAGCAGGCGCAGCAGGTGGCGCGCAGACTCGCCCCCTACCGTGCCGCCACGCAGCGCAGCAGCGACGCGGAGAACGACGACGCCGAGGTGATCTCGAGCTGGGCGCAGCTGATGGGTCTCGGGGATATCGGCACCTTCAACCCGGAGCACGCGTGGCGGCCGCGCTACGGACGGGAACGCCTTCGCGTCCCGTTCGGTGTCGGCGCCGACGGCCTCCCGGTGGAACTGGATATCAAGGAGGCCGCCGAGAACGGCATGGGCCCGCACGGTCTGTGCATCGGCGCCACCGGATCCGGTAAATCGGAGTTCCTGCGCACCCTGGTGCTCAGCCTGCTGGCCACGCACTCGCCCGACCAGTTGAACCTGGTGCTGGTCGACTTCAAGGGCGGCGCGACGTTCCTCGGCCTGGAAGGTGTTCCGCACGTCGCGGCCGTCATCACGAACCTGGAGGAAGAGGCCGACCTCGTCGACCGCATGAAGGACGCCCTGGCCGGTGAGATGAACCGCCGGCAGGAAGTGCTGCGGGCGGCGGGCAACTTCGCCAACGTCTTGGAGTACGAGAAGGCCAGGGCCGCAGGCGCCGATCTGGATCCGCTGCCGGCCTTGTTCGTGGTTCTCGACGAGTTCTCCGAACTGCTCACCCAGCACCCCGATTTCGCGGAGCTGTTCGTCATGATCGGCCGCCTCGGCCGCTCGCTGCACGTGCATCTGCTGCTCGCCTCGCAGCGGTTGGAGGAAGGCAAGCTCAAGGGCCTGGAATCGCACCTGTCCTACCGCATCGGCCTGAAGACGTTCTCCGCCAACGAATCCCGTCAGGTGCTCGGTGTGCCCGACGCCTACAACCTGCCGAACCACCCGGGTGGCGGCTATCTGAAGGCCGATTCCGGAGAGATCCAGCGCTTCCAGGCTTCCTATGTCTCCGGCCCGTATGTCGGCGGTGGCTCGCAGCGTGACATGACCGTGGCAACGCAGTCGGGGGAAATCGACGTCAGGGCGCGGCCGTTCACCGCGACCCATGTCGACTTCCGGCCCGCGGACCGCGTCCCGCTGCCGCCCGAACCGAGCCTGGAACCGGAACAGGACGAGGACGGCGAGCAACTGTCCAACCTGAACATGCTGGTCTCCCGGATCCGCGGCCACGGCCGCCCGGCGCACGAGATCTGGTTGCCGCCGCTGGACGAGGCGCCCACGCTCGACCAGCTCGTCCCACGCTCCGTCCTCACCGGCGAGTACTCCGCGGTGTCCACGCTGCGCGCCCCGATCGGCATCGTCGACCGCCCGTACGACCAGCGTCGCGACCCGATGGTCATCGACCTGTCCGGCGCACGCGGCAATGTCGCCATCGTCGGTGGCCCGCAGTCCGGGAAGTCGACGGCGCTGCGCACGCTCATCATGGCGATGTCGTTGACGCACACCGCCGAACAGGTGCAGTTCTACTGCCTCGACTTCGGTGGCGGCACCCTGGCGAGCCTGCAGGGGCTGCCGCACGTCGGCTCGGTGGCAAGTCGGTTGGACGAGGACCAGGTCCGGCGCACCATCGCGGAGATGACCACCATCGTCCGGCAGCGCGAGGCGCGCTTCCGCCAGCTCGGCATCGAATCGATGGCCGACTTCCGCAGGCTGCGCGCGATGGACCCGGCCAGCAGCCCCGGCGCCGCGGGCGCGCACGAGGATCCGTTCGGTGACGTCTTCCTGGTGATCGACGGTTTCAGCTCGATCCGTCAGGACTTCGAGATGCTCGAGCAGACCATCATGAATCTCGCCGTCCAGGGTCTGTCCTACGGCGTGCACGTGGTCATCGCGCTAAACCGCTGGGCGGAGGCGCGGCCCGCGCTCAAGGACCAGATCGGCACCAGGATCGAGTTGCGCCTGGGCGATCCGATGGACTCCGATTTGGGCCGCAAGTTCGCTTCCCTGGTTCCGCAAGGGCGGCCGGGCCGCGGTATGACCCCGGAGTGCCTGCACATGCTGACCGGCTTGCCCCGCATCGACGGCAGCTCCGACCCGACCGACCTCACGCACGCCGTCGCGGACGCGGTCGCGACCATCGCCCGGCTCACGCCGGGGCGTCATGCGCCGCAGGTTCGCATGCTGCCCGAGCAGCTTCCGCGCGAGCAACTGCTGTATCTGGCGGGCGATTGGCCGTCGCAGGTCGATCCGAACGCGAAGTGCCTGCGTATCCCGTTCGGCATCAACGAGTCCGAGCTCGCGCCGGTCTACATCGACTTCGTCGAGAGCCCGCACTTCATCATCATCGGTGACACGGAATCGGGAAAGACGACGCTGCTGCGTTCGCTGATCGAGGGCATCGCCGCGTCGAACACTCCCGATCAGGCTCGCTTCATCATCGGCGATTACCGGCGCAGCATGCTCGGCCTGGTTTCGGAGGGATACCTCGCGGGCTATGGCTCCACGGCGCCGCAGTTCACGCAGAACATGAACGACCTGGCCGCCTATGTCGGCAAGCGCACGCCGGGCCCGGACGTCACTCCGCAGCAGTTGCGGGATCGGTCGTGGTGGAGCGGGCCGGAGCTGTACGTCATCGTCGACGATTACGACTTGGTCGCCACCTCCGCGGGCAATCCGGTCCAAGCGCTGCTTGAGCACCTGCCCCACGCACGCGACCTCGGCTTCCACGTGATCATCGCCCGGCGTTCGGGCGGTGCGAGCAGGGCGATGTTCGAGGCGACGCTGGCGCGGATGCGCGATCTGGGCTCGGCCGGCCTCATCCTGAGCTGCAGCAAGGACGAGGGCGTCCTGATGGGCACCAAGCGACCGAGCCCGATGCCGCCGGGCCGAGGGACCTACGTCACTCGGAATGCCGAGGGCTTGGTCCAGACGGCGTGGATGCCGTCGCCCTGATGTCCGAGGTCGAGCTCGTCGTCACCGAGGCGCGCATCTGGGCGCGTGGCGCCGACACGCACTGGGACGCGCCGCCGTCGGTGGTTCTGGGCAGCAATGGCTTCGATTTCGTCGTGGGGCAGTCGCTGGCTCCGCCCACCCAGGTCGGGTCGGCGGTTCAGTTCGTGCCCGCCGACGCCATAGCCCTGCCACCTCGCACACCCTCGGTGGTGGACGCGATGAGCGCGGTTTTCGCGAGTGTGCTCGAGCAGCTTCGTGTCGCGACCCCATGCGGCCGGATGACGTTGATCTGTCCGACCGAATGGGGCGCTGGCCGTCGCGGCGTGCTCGATCAGGCGGCACGCCGCGTCGCCTCGGACGTCGCTTTCGAGGACATCGCGGTCCGTTCGGTCGCCTCGGACGAGGGCACCAGCCACAGCAGGCGGACGCTGGTACTGGAATTCGGCACGCTGGCCACTACTGCGTCGGCGGTCATCCGAAGTCATCGCGGCGTGCACATCGAGTCCTGTGAGCACGAGCCGACGCTCGCGTTGGCCGAAATAGCGGACGGATCAGCGGGTTTCGCCGAACTATGCGGCCTGCTCACTCGAGTGCTCGATACCGGACCCATCGACCTCGTGCAGGTGGTGGGTGTCAGCGACCCCGGGAAAGTCGACTTGATCCGTGGGGCGGTGCGGCAGGCCATCGGCGCCGATGCCGAACTGCGCCCGGTCGCCGGTTCCGATCTGGTCCGAGGGCGCGGGGCCGAGCCACGCGAAACACCCGCCGCACCGACCGAGTGGATGCGACCGCTTCGCGAGCGTGCCGCGGCACGGCCGCCCCGGCACAGCACGGCGCGGATCGCGCTGATGGCGCTCACGGCCGTGGTGGTCGTCGCTCTGACGATCGTCGGCGCGATCGTCTTGTCCGGTCGCGGAGGTGACGAGATCGCCGCGGCGCCGAGTCCGGAAGTGGCGTCACCGACCGCCGCGCCGCCGCCCGGCGCCCCACCGGCCGAGTCGGCGCCGGAGGCGTTCGGACGGCTCCGCTTCCGGGTCCCTCCGGGCTGGCGCATCACCCAGTCGCCGGATACGGGACGTGCTCGGGTCGATCTGGTACCCGAAACCGCTGCGCGGCAGCGGATCACGCTGATGCAGGCGCCGCTGACAGCGTCGTCCGGTTACGCACAGGTCGCGGCGAAATTGGAAGCACAGATCGCGCAGCGCCCACCGGGGGTGCTGACCGACCTGCGGCAGGATGTCATGTTCGGCGGCCGCTCCGGACTCGCCTATCTGGAACATCCAGGAGACGGATCAACGGTCCACTGGCATGTCCTGCTCGAGTACGGGATTCAGATCAGCATCGGTTGCCAGTACGCGGGAGACGACTGGGGACGATTGGAAGCCCCGTGCTCGCATTTCGGAGATACGGTCCGCGTCGTCCCGTAACCGGCGCGAGCACCTGAACGAACGCACCGCGGCGCAGAACGATTCGAGCCCCCGGTACCGAGTACCGGGGGCTCGAATCAGCCGAGACGGGATCTCAGAAGAGGCCCGCCAAGGCGGTGTCGGTGCCCTGCAGGTCGGAGTTGCCGCTGCTGACCAGCTTGCCAGCGCTTTCCAGCGTGGTGTTGAGCTGGGTGACCTGCGTGTTCCACTGGGCCTGCAGCGAGGCGAACGCGTCGTTCGCGTCACCCTTCCAGTAGTTGGTCACGAAGTCGGTGACCTGCTTGTGGAAATCTTCGAGCATGGTCATGACGCTGCGCGCCTCGGCCACGATGGCCTGGGCGCCCGCCTCGACCTCGCCGAAGTTCGAAGCAATCCGACCGGGGTCGTTCGCTACCATGGGGAGCTCCTTGTTGTCTGTGGTTCGGCTGTCGGATCAGGGAAGGTCCAGGCTGGAGGCCTGCGCGGCCACCTGCTGGGCGAACTGCTGGTCCTGATCGGCGAACTTCCGGCCGGCGTGGGCGAGCTTGTCCGACGTCTGATCCAGCTGATCGTTCAGCTTCCGCGCCTGGGCGAAGTAGCTGTCCATGAACGTGTCGAACGCCTGACGGGCAGCACCGCTCCAGGTGGCGGTGGTCTGATCCGACTTGCTGTTCAGTGCGGTGATGGCGGTCTGCAGATCCTGGTGCCGCTGCCGGCAGTTGTCTACAAACTTCGAGATCGCCTCTTCGCTCGCTTCGAGCTGTCCTGCCATTTCGGCTCCTTTCGGGTTCCCGTCTCGGCCAACGGCGGAAGCCTCAGTTGGCCTGTACATCTGGTTGGACGCGGTGCGGGTCTGATCGGTTCCATCCGACTCGAGAAAAGTTCGGCATCGCCCCACGGGATCAGCGCCCAGCGCCCCTCAGCCCGGCTCGTCCGTAGATTTCGGCGGCCGCGCACGGGCCTGCTCGGAAGACCACGATGCGATCCGGGTCTGCATGACTTGTAACGCCAGCGCTCGGCTCCCCTCCTTCCCCCTGCTCGCTGCTGTAATGATCGGCGAGTGGGCTGGCTGCGGTACACCTTACCGAACGCCTAAGTCCGCCGCTACCAGCAGATTGCCGAAGGCCAGTGGTCTCGGAAATCGAAAAGCCCACGAACCCTTACGTTCAGCGGATGCGACCGAATCACTTCACGCGATTGCGCAGCACCGGCACCAAGCGGTCGAGCAGAGTCTGCTGGGACGACTCGCTCCAGTCGCGGACCGCGGCGACGGCCGCGGGATCGTCCAGTGGAATGACCGTGGCCCGGGTACCCGCGACCTGGTACGGAAGGCCGAGCAGGCCACCGCCGCCGGCTTTTTCGTCGCTGCGCACGGCCAGCACGTAGCCATCCGCCGCCACTTCGAGCCGGGTGGATCCGGTCAGCTCGCGAGGCGATGTCTCCTCGCCCTGCCGCCGGTAGTTGAGGTTGTAGACGAACCCGAGATCCTCCAGGAACTCGGTCTGCGGTGTGCCGCCGAGAAAGATCGAGATCTGCGAGCCACGCGGCACGTCGACCATCGTGATCGTCTTGCCCCGGAACGCCGGATTGTCCGCACGCGCCCGGTCCAGCGGCGACAGGACGGCCGTGCTGCTCGGCGTGGCGACGGCGGGCCCGGATGCGGGCTCATCGCGGTTGAGTGCCCAAATGCCGACCCCCGCGGCGAGCACGACGGTCACCACGCCCGCGGCGGCGGCGAGCAGCCGGTTCTTGCGCGTGGGCCGTGCGGCGGCGCTCGCCGGCCCGGAGACGGCCACGCGGGGATCGGTCCCCGGCCGCGGATTCAAGACCTGGATCGGATAGGTGGGGGAAGTGTTGGTGGCGACGGGGTTGTAGCCGGGCACGAGGGCGCTCGCCGCCGCATCGGTGAACTCCCGGCAGCTGTTGAATCTTTCGGCGGGATTCTTCGCCATCGCGCGGGCGAAGACATGATCGATGGCCTGGGGGAGGCCGGGATTGACCGCGGTGGCCAGCGGCGGGGGTTCGTGGAGATGCCCCATCATCACCAGCGCGGGCTGCGTTCCCGGGTAAGGATTGCGCGCGGTGAGCAACTTGAAGAACGAGCACGCGAGGCTGTAGACGTCGGCGCGATGGTCGAGCGGGCCGCCGGTGAGCTGCTCGGGCGGTGCGTAGGCGATGGTCGCGACGAAGCTGCCGGTCTGCGTGAGTTCGGTGGTGTCGTCATTGGCCTTGGCCACGCCGAAATCCGTCAGCAGCACGCGTTCTTCTTCACCGTCGACAGGTGTGGACAGCAGGAAATTCGCCGGTTTGACGTCGCGGTGCAGCAGACCCTTGCGGTGCGCGTAATCGAGGCCTTTGCCGACTTCGGTGGTGATGCGCAGTGCGCGAAGCGGATTCATCGCATGCGGGTCGCGGGCGAGTTCGGCGGAGGCATCGGTACCGTCCACGTATTGCATGGCGATCCACAACTGGCCTTGTTCTTCACCGCGGTTGTAAACCGAGACGATGTTCGGATGATCCAGTCCGGCGGCCAGATTGGCTTCGCGTTCGAAGCGGGTGCGGAACTCGTAGTCGCGACTGAGTTCGCCGCCGAGCACTTTCAGCGCGTCGGTTCTGGGCAGACTGGGATGTTTGGCCAGGTAGACCGTGCCCATGCCGCCCGCGCCGAGTACACGGATTATGCGGTACCCGCCGACGATGGTCCCCGGGCTCATCGCCATATGCACGATCTCCTGACTCCACGCGGGCCGCTGGCGTTCGCCACGCAGCATACTCGACCGGATTCGCGACGAAACCGGTGCATTTATCGGCTGTTCGCGAAAACGGAATACTGTGCGGCAGCGCGCTGCTGAGCGTCCAGCAGTTGATTCGCCCCGACGAATCCGACGTATTCCTTGTATGCGACGACGCAGGTGAATCGCCGATCATCGAATAGCGTGGCCCGGTTCTCCACGCACACCGAATCGGGCAGGTGCTGCGGTGGATCGGCCGGGCCCGCGATCACCGTGGGGGTGATGCGTTCGGCGACAATCCGCCGCGCCGCCGCCGGATTCGGCGTGCGAATCACCACTGTGTCCCCGGAGACGGCGAATCTGTCGGCGCCCATCGCCGTGAAGCGTTGTTTCGCGTAATCGCGGTCTTCGGCGTATTGCATGATGCCGCGCAGACCGAGCAGCGCGTGTGAATCGTCGTAGCTGGGGGAGTGGACCCCGGCCGGATTCAGGGTGCGGCTCAGCAGATGATCGGGGTCCCAAGGCAGACGCAGCATCTCTTCCTCGGTCAGCGCGGGCAACTGATCGAGCAGCGGCAACTGAACGTCGTACGCCTTCTCCGCGAGCGCGACGAGGGCGTTGCGATCGGGAGCGTTGGCCGAGACGAGGAACGCCACCACGTAGGAGCCGTGCGCGAGGATCGTGCGCAGGAACGGGGAGCCTGGACGCCAGTGCGCTCGCGCCTGCGGCTGCGGCGGCAGGGTGACCGGCTCGTTCTGCTCGCGGTAGGCGCCGAGATCGGCGTCGTAGAACTCCGTCGCGGCCTGGCGGGCGCGTTCGGGGTCGGGGAACTGCATGACGATCGTGCCGACGGTCGTGGAATTGGGCCGGGGCTTGGTCGGCCATCCGGAGGCGATCAAGCTGACATTCTGATCCGAGCCGTTGGTGTGGAACCCGAACATCATCCGGTTGCGTTCCGCGATCGGCCGCATGTCCTCTTGGCGCCCGAGTTCACCGGGCAGCGTCCCTTTGCTGATGCTCGACGGCGTCCAGCTGTACTTCATCCTGGGATCGATGTCGTAGGCCGACGCGACGTGATCGGCCAGCCGCATGGCGGCGACCTTGTCCATGTCGATGAACAGCGGCTGGTAGTCGTCGTCGTGCGCGTTCGGCGGCTCGGTGGGGTAGTTGCCGGTGTCCAGACCGCGAATATCGATCTCACCCGGCCGCGCGGTCCCCGCGAGCGTCGAGCCACAGCCGGTGACGATGGTGGCGGTCATCGCGCAGGCGAGTGCGACGGCGGCGGTGCGGAATCTCGTCATGCGGCATTCACCAGCAATGCGTACTGGGCGGAGATGCGCTGCTGCGCGTCGAGCAGTTGATGCGACCACGCGAACGCCGCGTAGCGGTCGTAGGACACCGAGCAGTAGAAACGGACGACCACCGTCTTGGTTCCGATGTATTCCTTGCAGCGCGCGGCGGGCAGGCCCTTCGGCGCCTCGGCCCCGCGGAACTTCTTCGTCAGCCCACCGCGCTGCTCCCGCAGCTGTGCCGCCGCGGCGGCGTCGCGGGCGCGGAACAGATCGGTGCCGTCGGTGGCGTACCGGTCCACTCCGGCCGCTTCGATGATCTTGCGATCCTCGGCCGAATCGGTGGTGAAGTGCAGCGCGCCGTGTCCGGTGTAGGCGCCGGGCGGATCGATCCACGAGTCTTCCCTCGGTCTCGGCAGCGCCCGGCTCAACATGCCGTCCATATCGATCGACACTGTCATCAGCTGGTCGACCGGGGTCGGAGTGAAGCGGCCGATGGCGGGGACGACTGTGTCGAGGCTCTTCTCGACCAGACCGAGCAGCGCGGGCAGGTCAACCTTCTCCAGGAAGATCTTCACGTAGTCGAAGATCCAGGTGTAGACGACGAACTTGCCGGTGGCGAACCACGACCCGATCGACTGCTCCTGCGGCTGCCAATGCGCGTGCGCTGCCGGGTACTTGGGGATCTGCACCGGCGTGTTCCGGTTGTTGGCCTCGAAGTCGACGCGTTCCAAGGCGGCCGCGGCAGCCGCGGCCTTCTGCTCATCCGGGAAGATCAGGACGGCGTTGACCAGGTCGGTGCCGCGATTGTCCGGCTCGGTGCCCGCGCTGCTGAGGAATCCGGCGACGAACTCCGGGGCGGCCTCGGCGAATCGGGAGACGTTCATGATCCGTCCCAGCGAACTCTTCGGCTCGATGAACACCTTGGAGATCGAAGGATTCGCGGAGACGAACGCCGGGTCGATGTCCGACGGCATGGGCACGAAGTTCGCCAGCCGCTCCGCCTCGATCATGCGCGCCTGCTCGGGATTCTTCGCTGTCGCGTAAACGCGCGGCGTCGTCGCGTAATTGCCCACGTCCAGCTGCGCCAGATCGACCGGCTGTGCGGGCTTCTGTGTCGTGGCCTCCGGATCGCCGCACGCCCCTGCACACAGGGCGACGGCGCCGGCCAGTACCAGGGCACAAGCGATTCGGATCAATCTCGACATCACGCCGTGCTGCACTCTTTCCCTCCCCTGACTGCGGTAGTTGCGCCGGATCCTACTTCGGCCCACCCGCGGCCACGGATCGCGAAAGCGCGGGGCGACTACCGCCGCCGATCTCAGAAACTGTTCGCCAGCAGTGCGTACTCCGCGGCGACCTTCTGCCGCACGTCCGGTTCCTTATCACTGGTGACGACTCCGACATACCGTTTGTACGCGACGTAGCACCGGTACTTGTACTCCCGATCCGGGTCGCCCTTGCTGTTGAGCTGCAGGCATTTCGCGCCGGGGACGTCCTTGGGAGCGCCGAGCGGGTCGTAGTGCGCGCCTTCACTGTCCAACAGGCCGGTGGCCAATTTCTGGGCGGCGGCCCCGTCGCGGGTGCGGGCGACGTAGCTGTCGTCGAGCAGACCGATGTGGTCCACGCCCGCTTCCTCGATCAGGCGCAGGTGCACCGACTCGTCATCGGCGCGGTGCACCGTGTGATAGCCGCCGTAGACGGCGAAGGTCGCCGGGTCGGGCTCTCGGTTCTTGCGGTCGGCGACCGCGACGCGGGCGAGCAGGCCGTCCGGATCCGCCTTCAGGGTGTCGAGCTTGTTCACCGGGGTCGGGGTGAACTTGTCCAGCTGCGCCACCTCGGCGGCCAAGGTCTTGTCGACCCACTTCACCAGGTCGTCGGCATCCGCCGTCGGACGCTGGATGAACAAGGAGATGACGAATTCCTTGTACGCCATGAAGGTGCCGACGTTGGGAACACCGGGCCGCCAGTGGATGTAGGAGTCGGGGTACTTCGTCGACGACAGCTTGCGGTTGTCCGGCGAGACGGCGATGTCGACGTCCTCGAGTTCCCGGGCGGCGAGTTTCGCGGTGGCCTCGTCTGGGAAGCGGAACAGCGCGTTCGTGACCGCGGTGGCTTGCGGGGAAGGATTGGTCTGGCCGGCCGGATCGGGACGGTCCGCGCCGCTGGCGGCATATCCCACGATCAGCTTGCGGTTGTCGAGGACCGGCCTGGACACCTTGGCCACGAAGTCGAGCGCCTGCTCGGCGTCCTTGACGACGGTGCTGCCGCGGCCGAACTTCAACACGGAATCGATGCGCACGGTCGGGACCACGGCCTCGGACATCCGCATGCCTTCCAGCAGCGCGCCTTTGCCCGCCGAATCCTGGTCGTACTCGTGCTTGTCCACGGGATAGGTGCCGACTTCCAGCTTGCGCACGTCGATCTCACCCGCGGTCGGTGTGCCCTGCACGCCTGCGCAACCGGCCAGCATCCCCGCCAATGCCAGACAAGACGCGGTGAGCGCGATGCGTTGCGTCCGAACCATCTCAGGCCCCTCGTTCCTCCCGTTGCTGACACCGAAGTTACCCGACAGAGGGCGGGGAGGGGGACCGATGGTCGTCCTATTGCAATACCCTTGTCGGTGTGGCGACGACCTTGCACTGCAATCCCGGTGGAGGCCGATACCGGTGAAGGATCGGCAGGTCGAGGTCGTCGTCGGTAGCCACGCCGTGGCCAGGGTCGCGGGCGCGGTGATCATCGTGGCGCACCGCAAGCCGGGCAGGCCGGCTCAGGATTCGCCCGCCGCGGTCGCGCTGGAATCACTGGCCGAACTGGTGCGCGACGCGACCGATCGGGAGCCGGGCGGGCCCGGCGCCCTGGTGGCGCGGCAGGCGACGCGCTGGCTGATGAAGCAGGCCGAGCGGATCAGCCCGGGAGAGCCGATCGATTTCGGCATTCTGTCCACCGCCGAGCACGGGGGTGTGGCGATCTTCCTGCACGGGGCGATCACCGCCGTGCTGGCCGGTGACGGCGGGCTCGAGCGCTATCGCGGCAGCGACGCGGCCTTCACGGTGGATCGGGTCGCGGCGGTTCCGGCGCGGGCGGCGGCGCTGTTCGTCGACGACGCGAAGGGCCGTATCCCGGATCTGCCGCCCGAGCCAGGCATCGGCAGGCTGGTCGAAGGCATCGCGCAAGCGGGGGGCGCGATCGTCTGGACGCAAGGCGCGCGCACCGAGTTGCCCGGGTACGGCCGGGCGTCCGGATCCTTGGGCGCGCAGCACGACCCGGAGACCTCCGCGCTGCCGACGGCGCGTGTCGAACACGCGGCGTCCGCGGAATCGGAACAGCGCCAGCAGCCGCACCCGCCGCGATACCCGACGGCGCCGTCTACCGCGATGCTCGACGCCCAGACGGAGCAGACGCCGATCGATCCGCACCACGCGCCGACGCAACTGGGCGGCACCAATCCCGCGCCGCGGCCCGATCCGGAGCTCCAGCGTCGGCTGGAGGCGACCGCGAAGGCCACCGCGCTGACCGTCAAGGTGATGGGGTTCAAATGCGCCCGGGCGCATCCCAGCGATCCGCGGGCGGCGTTCTGCACCGTCTGCGGGATGCCGGTCGACCAGACCCAGGCGCTGATCGAAGTGGTCCGCCCGCCGCTGGGCATGCTGATCCTCGACGACGGCATGACCTACATGCTCGCCGCCGACGCGGTGATCGGACGCGACCCCGAGCGTTCACCGGCCGCGGAGAGCGGACTCGTCCCGCTGCGGGTGGAGGACGCCTCCGGCGGCATGTCCAGGGCCCACGCCGAAATCCGCTTGGTGAACTGGGACGTGACGGTGGTGGACTGCGGTTCGACCAACGGCACCCGCACCAGGCTGCCCGGCTACCGCGACTGGGTGCGCCTGGCGCCGCGCCAGTCCATGGCGCTCGTCCCCGGCACCGAGATCATGCTCGGCAACCGCGTGCTGCGGTTCGAACTGGCCGCGCCGCCGCCGTTCGGCCGCTGAGCACGCGCTAGGAATAGCGCGCGGCGCACACGCTCTCGCCGTTGAGGACTCCCGCGCGGAATGCCTCCACTCGGGAGAAACCACTCGGCACGGTCTTCCCCTGGGCGTCGCTGGCGGCCAGGCCGTCGGTGAGCAGGCCGGAGACCGCCTCGTCGAGATCTCCTGCGGCGAGCTTGATATCGCCCTGACTGACCGGTCGTCCCGATTCGGCGAGTTTGCCGGTGACCACCCCGGACAGGCAGGCGGCGCGCAGTCCGGTTTTCGCGCCGACCAGGCTCTGCCCGCGGCTCTGCTGGACGGCCAAGGTGTATCGGGAGATGAACACGATGTAGCCGTTGTAATCGCCGGTCACCTTGAGCGGCAGCGGGTCGTCCGCGCCGTAGTCCGACGTACCCCGCTCGGCCAGTCGGGGGATGTCCGTGGCGATCGTGTTCGCGGCGGGGCAGTACGACACCGGTTCGGTCACCACGCCGTCGGGGCAAGCGATCTTCGCCCGGGTGTAGTCGTAGGTCGGCTCGTGGTCGATCGGCAGAATCGCTTCGAGTGCTTTGGTCAATTCGACCAAGGTCTGTTTGGTGATGGGGTACTCGCCGCGCCCGTTGTCGTCACTGAAACTCTGCGGCAGATTCGCGCGGCGCTGGTCGATCTCGTCCTGGTCGATGCCCTTGCACGCCTTGGGACCGTCGGTGAAACCGATCTGCACGGCGGTGACCCGTTCGAAAGCGGAGCCGTGCACGCTTTCCGGGTCGTCGGGGTCGGAGTCGCGGATGGCGACGGTGGCGGCGAGCACGCTGTTGAGGCCGTCGGAGGTGTTGATCGTGAAATGCCGGGCCTTGCCCTCGGCCACGTGCCGCATGAAAGCGCCCGCGAAGCAATCCGCCTGCTGCTCCTTGACGATCACCGGGTCCTTCGGCCCGACGATCTTGGCCATGGTCTGCACCGCGTGCCCGTACTCGTGCGCGAGCACCATCACCACGGACATCTTCCCGAAGGTCTCCTCCATGGTGGGAAGCAGCACCGACCGATCCCAGCCGATGGAATTGTCCAGGCGGCAGTAGGCGGCGTTGACCAAGCGGTAGGTGGTCTCCTTGCAGAACTCGACCGACTCCTGCCGCCCTGCCTTCGCGCTCCAGGACAGCAGCTTCTCGACCGGCTTGAACTCGCCTTGGAAGTATTTGCCGAACTCACCGCGCCAGTAGGTCTGGATATCGTCGACGGCGTTGAGCGCCAGGGTGTCCACGGCGCCGCCGTCGCCGTTGGTCGCGGTCAGCGTGCTGTCCTCGACGCCGGTGCGCGGGCCGCTCGGGCCGCTCGTGGTGGGCAACCCGGCCACCTTGAACGGATCGTCGTAGACGGAGACGGCCCGGCCGTCGACCACTCGGATACATCCGCCGACCAGCACCAGAACACTGAGCAGCGTCGCAACCAGCGCGGTCGCTCGGACTCTCGGCAAGGCTCCCCCTGGTCGGCCGCTACAACGTTCACATCGGTCGCCGGATCGGGGCATTTGGCGCATCGGGGGCACCGCCGATGTCCGGGTGATGGAATAGTATCCGCTGCATGTCTTCACCGGGGGCGCAGACCATCACCGTGCGCCATGATGGAAACGAACGAGTATTCGATTCGAGCCAGCAGGTCACGATGGGCCGCGCGCCGGAGGTGACGCTTTTCGTCGACAGCCCGCTCGTCTCGCGTGTGCACGCCACGCTGGCCTGGCAGGGCAGCGCCTGGGTGTTGACCGACAACAAGAGCACCAACGGCGTTTTCGTGGACGCGCGCAGGCTGACCCAGCCGGTGTCGATCGACCGCCCCACACAGGTCCGGCTGGGCGACGCGATCAGCGGCCCGCTGTTGCACCTGTTGCCGGCGAACCCGCAACCACCGCAGCGGCCTTCCGCGCGCCCGCCGCAACCGGTTCCCGCGCCGCCGCCGGGCCCGCCGCCGCACGCGGTCCGGCGGCCCGCGCAGCCGTTCCAGCGTCCGCACTATCCGCCTCCGCAGGACGCGCCCGCGCCCGCGGTGAACGTCAACATGACGACCAGGGCGGACACCTCGAACATGCCTCCGGTCCGGGCCAGGGCGAGCACGGCGCCCATCGCCCGCGCCGACCGGATCCCGCAGACCGGCCTGAGCATCGGCCGCACCACCGACAATCAGATCGTCGTCAACGATCCGCTGGCCTCCCGCAAGCACGCCCGCCTGATCGCCTCCGCCGATGGCCTTACCATCGAGGACCTCGGCTCGGCGAACGGCACGTTCGTCAACGGGCACCGCCAGCAGCGGGCGGTGCTGCGCGAGCGGGACATCATCACCGTCGGCAACGTCGACTTCGTCGTCCAGCAGGGCACGCTGGTGCACCGGCAGAAGCCGGTCGCCGAGCAGGGTTTGGCCGTGCACGGTGTCGGCTTCACCGTCGAGGGCAACAAGCAACTGCTCGTCGACGTGAACATGTCGGCCAGCCGCGGCACGCTCACCGCGCTGATCGGTCCCTCCGGTGCGGGCAAGTCGACGCTGTCGCGCCTGATCGCGGGCACCACACAGCCTTCGGGCGGCGTGGTCACCTTCGAAGGCCGCAATCTGCACGCCGAGTACGAGGCGCTGCGTTCCCGGATCGGCATGGTGCCGCAGGACGACGTGCTGCACCGGCAGCTCACGGTGCGCCAGGCGCTGGGTTTCGCGGCCGAACTGCGGCTGCCGAGGGACAACAGCAAGCAGGACAGGCAGAAGGTGATCGACGGGGTGCTGCAGGAGCTTTCGCTCACCGAGCACGCCGACACCAGGGTCGACCGTCTCTCCGGCGGTCAGCGCAAGCGCGCCTCGGTGGCGCTGGAACTGCTGACCGGCCCGTCGCTGCTCATCCTGGACGAACCCACGTCGGGCCTGGACCCGGCACTGGACCGTCAGGTCATGGTGATGCTGCGCGAGCTGGCCGACGCCGGCCGCGTGGTGATCGTGGTGACCCACTCGGTGGCGCACCTGGACATGTGCGATCAGGTGCTGCTGCTCGCTCCCGGCGGCAAGACCGCCTACTGCGGCAATCCGGCCGGTGTCGGCGCGGCGCTCGGCACCAGCGACTGGGCGGAGATCTTCGCGAATGTCGCGGCCAATCCGGATCAGGCGTTCGCCGCCTATCGCTCCCGGCAGGCGTTCGCGCCGCCGCCCCCGCCGCCCCCGCAGCCGTACGGGCCCGCGGGCAGTCCGCCGCAGTCCAGTCGCGGCAAGCAGTTCTCGACTCTGGCGCGCAGGCAGGTCCGGCTGATCCTGGCCGACCGCGGTTACCTGACGTTCCTGGTGCTGTTGCCGTTCATTCTCGGCGGCCTGTCGCTGGTGGTGCCGGGGAAGAACGGATTCCAGCGCGGCGCGTTGAAGGCGCTGCCGGATGGCACGTTCGTGCCGGAGGGCGGTAGTGAGACACAGCAGTTGCTGGTGGTGCTGATTCTGGGCGCCTGCTTCATGGGTTCCACGCTCACGGTGCGCGACCTGGTCGGCGAACGGACGATCTTCCACCGCGAACGCGCCGTCGGCCTGCTGCCGTCGGCATACCTGATGGCGAAGATCGCGGTGTTCAGCTTCACCGCGCTGCTGCAATCGGCCGTGCTGGTCGGGATCGTCCTCGCGGGCAAGAAGCGTCCCGGTGAGGGGGCGGTGCTGGCGTCCGGCAGCGCGGAGCTGTACATCGATATCGCCCTCACCGCGATCTGCTGTGTGGTCGTCGGGCTGCTGCTCTCGTCGCTGGCCAAGTCGAACGAGCAGGTGATGCCGCTGCTGGTGGTGGCCATCATGTGCCAGCTGGTGATGGCGGGCGGCCTGATCCCGGTCACCGGGCGGGTGGTGCTCGAGCAGGTGTCCTGGCTGTTCCCGGCGCGCTGGGGCTACGCGATGGGCGCTTCGACGGTGAACATCCGGGAGCTGTTCCTGAACGCGCAGGCCGACACGCTCTGGCAGCACAAGCCGGAGATCTGGGCGTTGGACGTCGGCGTGCTGTCGCTGATCACGCTGGTGCTCGCGCTCATCACCTGGCGCCGGTTGCGACTGAAGAAGTCGACCGCGTGAGGCGATCCGGACGGTCCGTCCCCGCCCCGGTCCGCGCAAGCGACGCCGGGCGGTGTGACACGGCGACGACGAGCATCTCGGCCGCGAACCGGGCACACTTATGCCTGTGACGGTGCGAGTAGGGGCAGTGCATCTCGGCTGGGATGTGGTGTCCGTTGCGGCCGGTGGCGGTGGCGTTCCCATCCGCCCCGTGCAGGTGGAGGGCATGTGGACGCCGCCGGCCTATCTGCTGGCGGATTCGTCGGGCCGGTTGCACACGGCAGGCGTGGAACGCAACAGACCCGATCTCGGGATGGCGATCGCCGACGTGCGCGACATCCTCGGGCATCCGCAGATCGTGGTCGCCGGCGCGACCTGGCCCGCGGAACTGGTCTTCCGCGCGCGTCTGTACAACCCGCTCGCCGAGATCGGCAAGCACTTGCGCGGCAAACCGGATCTGGTGGCGTTGCCCTATCCGGACAGCTGGCCGGACGAGAAGATCGATATCTACGCCTCGATGGTGGAACAGCTCGATGTCGTCGTGGAACCGCTGCCGGAGAGCGTCGCGCTGTCCGGCTACGTCCGCGCCCTCGGGCTGGTGCACCCGCCCGACCGGGCCAGGCCGAACGGCATCGGCGCGACGGGCGTGTACTCCGACGGCCGCGGCATGCTGGTGGTCGCTGTGCACGGCGACGACGAGCAGCCCACCGAGTCGGTCGACGTTCCGGTGGACGCGCAGGCCATGCGCGACGCCAGGTCGGCCGACGACGTCGTGATCGAGGTGATGGCGGCGGCCCGCTCGATCGGCGCGGACACCTCGACGGTTCTGCTGTCGGGCAACGTGCGCTTCAACGACGCGTTGCGCCTGGCCTTCCAGAACCATCTGGGGCACCGCCTGCACGTGGCGGACCATCCGATGCACGCCCTGGTGCTCGGCGCGGCACATCTGCTGGTGAGCGACCCGGAGGCGGGCGAGCCGGAGCCTTCGGGCAGGCACGCCGAACCAACGCCCGCCCGACCGCAGGCCGAGTATCCCCCGCAGCAGGCGGAGGCGGGTCGGCGCACGGCCCGGCCGGTGCCGGGCGTCCAATACGGCCCCGGATACCCGACCCAGCCCGACGAGCCGACGACCAGGATCGGGCGCGACGACGTGCCGCGCGGTCTGCCGCCGAACCTCGCCGAGCTGGGCAGCCGCTTCACCCGGCCGCCGAGCGCGCCCGACGAGCAGCAGGACGGCGGTCGCCCGCCCGGTGATCCCGTCGGCCCGCGTCCGCCCTACCCGGGCGCGCCGGAGCAGTCCCGGTACGCCGGTCAGCAGCACCAGGGGCCGTGGCAGGAGCCGGGCGCCGAGTCCGACGACGCGGACGGGCACCGCAAGGGCAAGCTGTGGAACAAGATGAAGGGCAACCTGTTCGGAGCCAACACCGTCGCCGGGGCGGTGGCGCTGGCCGTGGTCGCGCTTCCGTCCGGGAATCACCGGGTGGAGTTGACCGCGCGGCCGGTCGCCCTCGACGCGGCATCGGTCGTGTCCGCGGAAGAAGTCGACGGCGCGCCGGTCGGGTGTCCGACCTCGCCCTACGCGATCACCCAGCCGAAACCAGGTGTCACCGCCACCCGGGGAACCCAGCGGGAAGCGAAGGAAAGGACGGCGGAGTGCGGGCGGCCCGACGTCGACACCCTGCGCTACCTGGTCCCCGGCCCGCCCGGCGCCATGGACCTCGGCCCGCCGATCGAGATCTGACGGATTTCTCCCCGCCATACCCCACTGGTATGGTGGCTCGTTGGCGTGCGGAATGTCCGCCGAGCCCCGGGTCTCCACCGGCCGCCGGGAACAGCTCGACCGCACGCCTGGCTGGCAACACCGACGACAGACAGGGAAGCACTGTGCCTACGTACAGCCCCAAGGCGGGTGACGTGACCCGTAAGTGGTACGTCATCGACGCCACTGACGTAGTGCTCGGCCGTCTCGCCGTCCAGGCAGCGAATCTGCTGCGTGGCAAGACGAAGCCGACCTACGCCCCGAACGTCGATGGTGGCGATTTCGTCATCATCATCAACGCCGACAAGGTTGCCATCAGCGGCAACAAGCGGCAGGACAAGCTGATCCACCACCACTCCGGGCACCCGGGCGGCCTCAAGTCGCGGACCGTCGGTCAGGTGTTGGAGAGCCGTCCCGATCGGCTCGTGGAGAAGGCCGTCAAGGGCATGATCCCGAAGAACAAGCTCGGTAACGCGATCGCGGGCAAGCTGAAGGTGTACGCGGGCCCGACGCACCCGCACGCCGCCCAGCAGCCCATCCCGTTCGAGATCAAGCAGGTGGCCCAGTGACCGCTCCCGAGGAATTCAACGAGGAATACGTCGAGGAATTCGACGCTGCCGAGGCTGTCGAGGACGGTGCGGGCTACGAGGACTCCGAGGCCTCGGCGTCCTACGCTCCGATCGTGATCGACCGCCCGGTGCAGACCGTCGGCCGCCGCAAGGAGGCCGTCGTGCGCGTGCGCCTGCTGCCCGGCTCCGGCAACTTCGTGCTCAACGGCCGCACCATCGAGGACTACTTCCCGAACAAGGTGCACCAGCAGCTGGTCAAGTCGCCGCTGGTGACCGTCGAGCGCACCGAGTCCTTCGACGTGCACGCCCGCCTGGTCGGCGGCGGCCCGTCCGGTCAGGCAGGCGCCCTGCGGCTGGCCATCGCCCGTGCGCTGATCGAGGTCACCCCGGAGGATCGTCCCGCCCTGAAGCGGGCCGGCTTCCTGACTCGTGACCCGCGCGCCACCGAGCGCAAGAAGTACGGTCTGAAGAAGGCGCGCAAGGCGCCGCAGTACTCGAAGCGCTGATTTCGGCATCGTCGGCTCTGCGCCTCCGGCACTCTCGCGGTGCCGGAGGCGGTACGGTCGACGCGGCAGCCGTACGAGAGCAGGCTCCCAGCGAACAGCTGGTCGCCTGCTCTCGCGCTGTATGAAGACGCGGCGTTCGCGGGGCCTTCGTGGTGCACGGGCCGGTGCCTCCCGGGCCGACGCCCACGCCACAGATCACCAATGAGGGGCGAGGTATGGGACGGTTGTTCGGCACCGACGGAGTCCGCGGGCTTGCGAACGAGTCATTGAGTCCGGAGCTGGCGTTGCGCGTTTCCGGCGCGGCCGCGCAGATCCTGAGCCGGGGCAAGAAGCGCGCGCTCGCGGTGGTCGGGCGCGACCCGCGGGCCAGCGGCGAGATGCTCGAGGCCGCGGTGACCGCGGGGTTGACCGCGGCGGGCGTGGACGTGCTGTCGGTGGGGGTGCTGCCGACCCCGGCCGTCGCCTACCTCACCGGCTTGTACGACGCCTGTCTCGGCGTGATGATCTCCGCCTCGCACAACCCGATGCCCGACAACGGGATCAAGATCTTCGCCGCCGGTGGGCACAAACTGGACGACGCGATCGAGGACCGGATCGAGGCCCTCATGGCCGCCGAGAAGCCGTTCCGTCCGACCGGCGCGGGCATCGGGCGGGTGCGCAACGCGGCCGGCGCGCGTGACCACGGGCTGAGCATCCCCGACCGGTACAGCCTCGCGGGCACTCATGAGCGCTATGTGGAACACCTGGTCGAGGCCACCGGACAGGACCTGTCGGGGCTGACCGTCGTGGTCGACTGCGCGCACGGAGCCGCCGCCGAGGTGGGGCCTGCCGCCTACCGCGAAGCGGGGGCGACGGTGATCGCCATCAACGCCGAGCCCGACGGGCTGAACATCAACGACGGCTGCGGCTCGACCCATCTCGACCAGGTGCGGGCCGCGGTGGTGGAACACGGCGCCGATCTGGGTCTGGCGCACGACGGCGACGCCGATCGCTGCCTGGCCGTGGACGCGCACGGCAATGTGGTCGACGGCGACGCGATCCTCGCGATCCTGGCCCTCGCCATGCACGAGGCGGGCGAGCTGGCCGACGACACCCTGGTCGTCACCGTGATGAGCAACCTCGGCCTGCACATCGCCATGCGGGCGGCGGGCATCACCGTGCGCACCACCGCCGTCGGCGACCGTTACGTGCTCGAGGAGTTGCGGCGCGGCGGCTTCACGCTCGGCGGTGAGCAGTCGGGGCATGTGGTGTTCCCCCGATACGGCACCACCGGCGACGGCATTCTCACCGGCCTGCGCCTGATGGCGCGGATGGCGCGGACCGGGCGCGGCCTGGCCGATCTGGCGAGCGTGCTGCAGACCGTGCCGCAGATCCTGGTGAACGTGCCGGTCAACGACAAATCCGTGGTGGCGCGCGCACCCGAGATCCGCGAAGCGGTGCTGGAAGCGGAACGGATACTCGGTGACTCCGGGCGCGTGCTGCTGCGGCCCAGCGGCACCGAGGAGCTGGTGCGGGTGATGGTGGAAGCCACCGACCCGACCCAGGCGCGTCAGCTGGCGGACGATCTCGCCAAGCGCGTCGCGGGGGTGTGAGCGGCGCGCTGGTTGTGGCCGAGCGTGGCTTCGAGTCAGTGGGTTTCGGTGAGTACGCCCGCGTTCATGTGCCAGCGGCGGGTCGCGCGGACCGTGTCGAGCATGCGGCGGTCGTGGGTGACGAGCACGAGTGTGCCGGTGAAGGATTCGACGGCCTGCTCCAGTTGTTCGATGGCGGGGAGGTCCAAGTGATTGGTCGGCTCGTCCAGCACGAGCAGGTTCACGCCGCGGGCTTGGAGCAGGGCCAGGGCGGCGCGGGTGCGTTCGCCGGGGGAGAGCGTGTCGCACGGCCGCAGTACGTGGGTGCCGCGCAGGCCGAATTTCGCCAGTAGGGTGCGTACTTCCGCCTCCGGCCACTGCGGCAGTTCCGCGCCGAAAGTGGCGGCGAGAGCGGCGGTTCCGCGGAACAGCCCGCGCGCTTGATCCACCTCGCCGATCTCGACGCCGGAGCCCAGGCTCGCGGTGCCGGTGTCGGGTCGTAGCTTGCCCAGCAACAGGGCGAGCAGAGTCGACTTCCCTGAGCCGTTCGCGCCGGTGAGCACGATGCGGTCGGCCCAGTCGACCTGGGTGGTGATCGGGCCGAGCGTGAAGTCGCCGCGGGTGATCGTCGCCCCCGACAGCGTCGCCACCACCGAGCCGCTGCGCGGGGCCGCGGCGATGCTCATGCGCAGCTCCCATTCCTTGCGGGGTTCCTCGACCACCTCGAGCCGTTCGATGCGGCGCTGGGTCTGCCTGGCTTTGGCGGCCTGCTTCTCGGTGGCCTCGGCCCGCATCTTGCGGCCCGCCTTGTCGGAGTCCATCTTCCTGGGATCCCGCGCCTTGCGGCGGGCGGTGCGGACGCCGTGCTCGAGCCAGTTGCGCTGCATCTGCGCGCGGGCCTCCAGGCTCGTTCTGGTGTCGGCGTACTCCTCGTACGCCTCGCGCGCGTGCTGCCGGGCGATCTCGCGCTCCATCAGGTAGGACTCGTAGCCGCCGTCGTACAAGCCGACCTGCTGCTGCGCGAGATCCAGCTCCACGACGCGATTCACCGTGCGCGCCAGGAATTCCCGGTCATGGCTGATCACCATCAGCGGGACTCGCACCCCCGCGACGAACTGTTCGAGCCGGGCCAGGCCGTCCAAATCCAAGTCGTTGGTCGGCTCGTCCAGCAGCAGGATGTCGAAGCGGGACAACAGCACCGAAGCCAATCCGGCGCGCGCGGCCTGACCGCCCGACAAGCCGGTCATCGGAGTGTCCAGGCCGTTCGGCAGGCTGTCGGCGAGGCCGAGGTCCGCGGCGACCTCGTGCGCCCGCTGGTCCAGATCGGCTCCGCCGAGGGCGAGCCAGCGTTCCAGCGCGGGGGAATACTCGTCCGGCCCGCCTTCGGCCAGACGCTCGGCCGCGGCGTCCATCGCCGCCTGCGCCTCGGTCACTCCGGTTCGCCGGCCGAGGAATGCCAAGACGGTCTCGCCTTCGACCCGCTGTGTCTCCTGCGCCAGATAACCGACCGTCGCGTCCGGGGGGCTGAGCGTGATGCTGCCCGTCGGCGCCTTCCGTTCGGCGAGCAGGCGCAGCAGCGTCGACTTGCCCGCGCCGTTCACGCCGACCAGGCCGATCACGTCGCCCGGAGCGAGGGTCAGATCGAGGTCGGCGAACAGTGTGCGCTCGCCGTGACCGGCCGACAGGCCGCGGGCATGCAGAGTGGTGCTCACCAGCACGAGTCTGCCGTGCTCGGGGTCGCACCCTGAGGCCGACCCCGGGAGAAATCAGGGTCGGTATCGGCCGCCGGGCCGATGGCGGAACCCGCGGTGGCGGGCACAGTGGAGGACGTAGCGATCACCGCACGAGAGGGAAGACCAATGACCGCCCCCACCCGCCGTTTCACCCGCTCCACCCACGACAAGTGGATCGCAGGCGTCTGCGGTGGCATCGCCGAGTACCTCGGCTGGAACGCCAACGTCGTCCGGCTGCTGTTCGTGGTGTCGTGCCTGCTGCCGGGTCCGCAGTTCATCATCTACTTGGCGCTGTGGCTGTTGATGCCGAAGAAGTGAAGCCGCGGGGCTGCGTCGAGCCCGCGTGGGTGACAGGATGGAACGATGCCGCGCGAGCGGCATCGCACCACCGGTACGAGTCCTGCTGAGGAGGGGTCATGATCACCTCGAGCGAATTCCCGGGCCTGGATATACCCGGCATCGACGCGTCGTCGTCACTCGACGGCCTGGGTGCGATCGAACTGCACCACCCGACGCAGGACATCGACGGCGACGGCTCGCTCGACACCATCACCACGACGGGTGACGAGGCGATGCAGGTCTGGACCGACTACGACCACGACGGCTTCGCCGACCACGTCACCGTGGTGGAGAAGGACGGCGACTACGCCGCATGGGAATTCCACCGTCACCCCGACGGCACCTCCGAGTGGGTCCGCACCGACCGAGGCCGAATCGGCGGTTGACCGATTCCGCTGGAGCGGAATTCGGGGGGAACCGAGTGTCGGTGTGTTGCGTCGAAGGAAGTACGGCGGCATTCGGCGCGAAGGAGATTCGCGTCGGCGCAACGACACTACGAGGACGGAGGGGAGTCGTGGGCGGATCGGAAACGGTCGGAGTCCGCACGGGGGAGCTCGGTGCGCTCGGCAGCGACTATCGCAGATCGGCGGACGCCGTTCGCGACCAAGCGAAGCGGGTTGCCGAGCACCTGTTCGGCAGCGGCGGCGACGCGGGCCGGAACTACGCGCCGCAGGGCATCGCGGTGCAGCAGGGGCTGGAACGGATCGGTGCGTGGTTGCGGGATTGGAGTGACGCCACCACCGCGACCGCGGACGCGCTCGGGGCCGCCGTGGTGGCCTACGCCGAGACCGACCAGCAGCGCGCCTCCGAGACGGACAAGACATGAGACCGCCGAATGACATGCGCTCGCGCCGGCGACGCCACACATTCGAGGGGTCGGGATCATGACGGTTTCCTGGCAGGGCAAAGCGATCGACACCCTCTTGGACGAGGGCAGCGTGGGATTGCAGTACTGGATTCAGTTCATGCCGCTGTACGAGGCGGCGTTCGGCGGAAATGGCGGGCGCGGTGACGTCGGCAAGCTGCTGGCGATGTACGACGAGCAGCGCGGCACGCGGTTGGAGAAGCTGGAGCAGGCGGGGGAGACCCTGAAAGTCGCACTCGCCGAGGTGGATCGGCAATGGGACGCGCAGCGGGGCTACACCCGTCGGCTGCCCGAGTTGTGGCAGGGCACGGCGGCGGCCGCCGCGCTCGACATGCTCGGCAAGCAGTCGGTCCTGGCCGACGAGGACCGGAAGCACGCGAGGGCCGCCATGACCGTGATCGCCGATATGGCCGGCTCGTTGCGGTCCGCGGTGGCCGCGAAGGCGTTCGCCACCCGCGAGTTGCTCGAGGGTCCGGTGGGCGGCAGCAAGTCGATCAGCATCGACGGCAAGACTCCGGCCGATGTGAAGGTCATCGTCGACGTGCACAACGCGCGGGAATGGATCGACGCGGAGCAGGTCCGCGCACTCGGGCGCATATTCCCCGCGCTCGCCGTGCCGGAGGACAAGATCAACAAAAGCGTGCTCGGCTTCATCAACTCCGACAGCGAGAATCTGCTCACCGGCGCGTACGGCGATCGGGTGCGCAGCGTCACCGACGAGTGGCTGACCAGGACGTTCAAGCCGGACTTCGACCGCAAGCTGGCGTCCTACACCGATGTCTGCGCCGAGGTCGATCGACTGTTCAAAGACCAGTACAAGAACCTCACCGACGCGTTGGCGCAGGTGTCCGAGCAGGCCTACCCGCGCCCGGAAGGCCCGTCGCAACCACAGCAGGCAACACCGGTGGACCAGAACAAGCCGCAGGTGACGAACGCACCAGGTCCGCCGGGCACGCCCGCCGCCACCGTCCCGGCGAGCACCACACCGAGCACCGTCCCCGCGTCCACGACACCGGACACGCCGACTACGCCGAGTACGCCCAGCGCTCCGACCACCGCCGCGCCGAAGATGCCCGGCCTGGACGGACTTGCCGCGCTCAGCCAGGTGGCGAAGGAATTGGCCCCGCTCGCAACGGGTCTCGGTCAAGCCGTGGAGCAGGGCGTGTCCGCGCTGAGCGGGATTATCAAGAGCGGCGTCGACGACGCCATCGAAAAGCTCGTGCAGGGCATCGAGACGCAGCAAGCCGAAGCCGACGACCGGAACGGCGAGGGGCCGAGCGAAACGCCACGGTCCCAGGCGGAATTCGATATCGGCGGCAAGCACGTGAAGTTCGAGATGGGGCCGGACGGCCGGTTGAAACTCATCCTCTCCGATGCCACGGGCGTGGAACAGGAGTTCACCGTCGAGCTGAACGAGCACGGCTTACCGGTCATCTCGGCGATCGAGCCGCAAGCCGATAACGCACAGCCCCCGGCGCCCGAGGCAGCTCCCCCGCAGTCGCCGAACGAGAAGCCTCCAGCGCCGGAGCCCAAGGAGGAAAACGAAACGCCTACGCCCGGTCCGCCGCCCGAGGACGGTACCTCCGGGCTGCCGAGCGGAACCCTGCCGGGCACCCGGCGCGAAGAGGACGGCGAGCACTATCCGAAACCGATACCGGAGCAGGGAGAGCCGGAGCCGGACGTTCCGGTGGACAGCGGCGCGGAACTCGCCGAAGCCGGGCCGCTGGACCCGGGGTTCGCGGAGGCGGGTCCACTGTGACACCGGCCGGGACGAGGTCACACACCGGATGAGCGAGGAGGCGCAGCATGGTCGACTTCGCCGAGGAAGCGAGGCAACTCGCCGCCGAGAATCAGCGCCGCATGTCGCTGTTGCTCGACGAGATCCAGGCGATCAACGAGCAGACCGCGGCGACCGGTCGGGAATTCACCGACCGGCTGACCGCCGACATGGACGAGTTCTGGTCGACGCACGCCGCGGACCCGGACCAGGCCTCCGCCGAGGCGCACGAGCACCAGCGGCGGCAGGACGAACTCCGAGAGCAGCGCGCGGCCATCGCGCGGTCGATGGCCGCGCGCCGGGCCAATCAAACGGTGCGGCCGGTGGACGAGGAGGACGAGGAGGCCAAGTTCTACCAGCGCAAGAGCTGGCTGATCTGACCGGCGCTCCCCGGCTCGGCCGGTCGGCTACCTCCGCAGCAGCGCGGCGAGCTGGCCGACCTTCAGCTTCGGCGGCTCCGTCTCCTGCGGCGCCGTAGGGTCGACGACGGCGGTGTGCGGGATGACCTCTTCGGGATCGGCGAAGGCGCGATAGTTCTTGTCCTCCGCCAGCGTGGCGAGCAGGTAGCCCGCCAGCAGGGCGCGGGTGGTGCGGGCGGTCTTCGATTCGTGCTTGCCCGCCCCCACCGCGGCGAGGACGCGCCTGCCCTCGATGATGCCGTTGTGTGAGGCCTTGTCGATCGCGCGCAGGATCGCGGGGCCGCCCCACGCGGTGGCCAGCGGGATGGCGTTGGAGCTGACCGACGTGATGTCGGTCGCTCCGGCCAGGATCAACGCGGGAACATCCAGCTCGGGCGCCACGGCTTCGGCAGCGGGCGCGGTCGGCGCGGGGAACAGCGCCGCGACGGTGGCCACGTCGCGGCGACCGGCGGCGATGACCGCGGCGCCCGCGCCCATGCCGTGCCCGGCCAGGGCCAGCCGCTCCGGATGCACGCTGATCTCGCCGTCGCCGAGCCGCACGCCGGTGCAGATGTCGAGCGTGGTGAGCAAATCGGCGGCCAGCCCCAGATGTGACGGAATCGGTCCGCGCTCGGTGTCGGGCGCGGCGGCGACGATGCCCCACGAAGCGAGGTGTTCCAGCAGCGTGCGGTAGTGGTTCGCCCCGGTCAACCAGCCATGTCCGAACGCGACGGCAGGTAGGTTCCGCCCCGCCTCTGGCGTGAACACCACCCCCGGCTGACCGGCGATGGCCAGGTTGCCACGCAACACGCGGTGCGGGCCCCGGCTGGTCAGGGTGCTCAATAGCGATTTCACAGACGCCGACACGACGTGAACGTTATCCGATAAGTAGTGTGGTGAGCCATGTGCGGAATCGTGGGGTACGTCGGGTACCGAGACGCGCTCGGCGTCGTCGTTGACGCGTTGCGCCGCATGGAATATCGCGGATACGACTCCGCGGGTGTGGCGATCCTGGACGGCGCGGGCGCGCTGGCGGTGGAGCGCAAGGCGGGCCGTCTGGCCAACCTGGAGGCCGAACTCGCCGAAACCGGGATCGATCGCTTCGTGGGCACCACGGGCATCGGGCACACCCGCTGGGCAACGCACGGCGCGCCGACCGACCGCAACGCGCACCCGCACCGGGACCACAGCGGCAAGGTCGCCGTGGTGCACAACGGCATCATCGAGAACTTCGCCCCGCTGCGTCGCGAACTGGAGGACGCAGGGGTCGAGCTGAGCAGCGACACCGACACCGAGGTCGCGGTGCACCTGGTGGCCCGCGCGTACGCCGACGGCCCCACCGCTGGTGACTTCGCGGCCAGCGCGCTGTCGGTGCTGCGCCGTCTGGAGGGCGCGTTCACGCTGGTCTTCACGCACGCCGACCATCCGGACACGATCGTGGCGGCGCGCCGCTCCACCCCGCTGGTGGTCGGTGTCGGCAAGGGCGAGATGTTCATCGCCTCGGACGTCACGGCGTTCATCGAGCACACCCGCGAGGCGGTCGAGCTCGGACAGGACCAAGCCGTCGTGATCACCCTGGACAGCTACCGGGTCACCGACTTCGCGGGCGCGGACGCGAGTTCGCGCACCCGCCCGTTCACGATCGACTGGGACCTGGCCGCCGCCGAGAAGGGCGGCCACGACTACTTCATGCTGAAGGAGATCGAGGAGCAGCCCGCCGCGGTCGCCGACACCCTGATGGGGCATTTCAGCACCGACCAGGACGGCGCTGGCCGGATCGTGCTGGACGAGCAGCGCCTCGCCGACCAGGAACTGCGCGATTTCGACAAGGTGTTCGTCGTGGCGTGCGGCAGCGCCTACCACTCCGGCCTGCTGGCGAAATACGCCATCGAGCACTGGACGCGGCTGCCGGTCGAGGTGGAGCTGGCCAGCGAGTTCCGCTACCGCGATCCGGTGCTGGACCGTTCCACGCTGGTGGTGGCGATCTCGCAGTCCGGCGAGACCGCCGACACGCTGGAGGCGGTGCGGCACGCGAAGGAGCAGAAGGCGCGCGTCCTGGCGATCTGCAACACCAATGGCGCGCAGATTCCCCGCGAATCCGACGCGGTTCTCTACACCAGGGCCGGGCCGGAGATCGGCGTCGCCTCCACCAAGGCGTTCCTGGCCCAGGTGACCGCGAACTACCTGGTCGGGCTGGCCTTGGCGCAGGCGCGCGGCACCAAGTACCCGGACGAGGTCGCCCGCGAGTTCGCCGAGCTGGAGGCGATGCCCGAGCTGGTGGAACGCGTACTGGAGACCGCGCCGCAGGTGCGGGCCATCGCGCGGGAGCTGGCGCAGGTCCCGACCGTGCTGTTCCTCGGACGCCACGTCGGCTACCCGGTGGCGCTGGAGGGCGCGCTCAAGCTCAAAGAGCTGGCGTACATGCACGCCGAGGGGTTCGCGGCGGGTGAACTCAAGCACGGCCCGATCGCGCTGATCGAGGACGGCCTGCCGGTGATCGTGGTGATGCCGTCGCCGAAGGGGCGCGCGGTGCTGCATTCAAAGCTGCTGAGCAACATCAGGGAGATCCAAGCCCGGGGCGCGCGCACCATCGTGATCGCGGAGGAGGGCGACGACACGGTGCGTCCGTTCGCCGACGACCTCATCGAGATCCCGAGCGCGCCGACGCTGTTCCAGCCGCTGCTGTCGACGGTGCCGTTGCAGATCTTCGCCGCCGAGGTGGCGCAGGCGCGCGGCTACGACGTCGACAAACCGCGGAACCTGGCCAAGTCCGTCACCGTGGAATAGCCGAGCGGCCGCGCACTCGGTGAGTGCGCGGCCGCCGCTTCGCCGGGATACCGGCTCGCTATGCCCGGACGGCGGCCAAAGGCTCCTCCGGGACGGTGAGCGTCGTGCGGCGCTCGAGCCGTCCGGACACGATCGCCAGCAGCAGCGCGACCAGCACCAATCCGACGCCGACCCAGTTGGGTGCGGTATAGCCGTAGCCCGCGGCGATCACCACGCCGCCCAGCCAGGCCGACACCGCGTTGCCGAGATTGAACGCGCCGATGTTCACCGCCGACGCCAAGGTGGGCGCACCGGCGGCCTGGTCGAGGACGCGTTTCTGCAGCGGCGGCACCGTCGCGAAGCCGAGCGCGCCGATCAGCACCACCGTGACGGCGGCGGCGATCTTGTCGTGCGCGGTGACGGTGAACAGCGCCAGAACGAGCGCGAGCCCGCCGAGGGTGAGATACAGCATCGGCATCAGGTGGCGGTCGGCGAACTTGCCGCCGATCAGATTGCCCGCGAAGAAGCCGAGACCGAACAGCATGAGCAGCCAGGTGACCGAACTCTCCGCGTAGCCGGTGACCTCGGTCATCATCGGGGCCAGATAGGTGATCGCGGCGAACACCCCGCCGAAGCCGAGCACCGTCATCGCCATCGCCAGCAGCACCTGGGGATTGCGGAACACCGCCAGCTCGCTGCGCAGCCGCGCGTTCGCCGCGGCGGGCTGTTCGGGAACCAGCGCCGCGACGCCGGACAGGCCGATCAACCCGACCAGCGCGACGAACAGGAAGGTCAGCCGCCAGCCGAAGTGCTGGCCGAGCAGCGTCCCCAGCGGCACGCCGACCACGGTGGCGACGGTGAGACCGGTGAACATGATCGCGATCGCCCCGGCGCGCCGGTCGGCGCTGACCAGGGTGCCCGCGACGACCGCTCCGATGCCGAAGAACGCGCCGTGCGCCAGCGAGGCGACGATCCGTCCGGTGAGCATCAGGACGAAGGTCGGCGCCGTGGCGGACAGGATGTTGCCGAGCACGAGCAGCGCCAGCATGCCCAGCAGCATGCGTTTGCGCGACACCCTGGTGCCGAGACCGGTCATCAGCGGCGCGCCCGCCACGACACCGAGCGCGTAGCCGGTGACCAGCAGGCCCGCTGTGGGAATGGACACCGAGTAGGTGCCCGCGATGTCGGGCAGCAGGCCGACGACGACGAACTCCGTCGTCCCGATCGCGAATGCCCCGAGGGTGAGGGCGAGAAGTGCGAGGGGCATGGGGGAAGCCTCCACATGATGTTGCTTCAAACCATTACAGGCGGCAACAATAATTGCATACGCACTTTAATTGCAAGCGCTGGCTATTGTGATCTCTGGCTATCCTGGAGGCACAACCCCCGACGTCGAAGGATCGCCGATGACCGCGGATGCCGCCCTGACCGGCCTCGCCGATGGTTGGTACGCACTCTCGCTGCTGCACGACCGGATCGAGGCGCATATCGAGCGGGCCCTGCAAACCGGCCATGACCTCAGCGTTCGCGAATACTCCCTGCTGGTCGTCCTGAGCAGGCAGCACGACGGGCCTGGCGGGCACCTGCGGATGAACCAGGTGGCCGAGGCCGTGGTGCTGAGCCAGAGCGCGACCACCCGGCTGGTCTCCCGGCTGGAGGATCGCGGCCTGCTACAGCGCTACCTCTGCCCCGACGACCGTCGCGGCATCTACACCGACGTCACGCCGGCGGGACTGGACCTGCTCGAACAGGCCCGGCCCACGCACGACGCCGCCCTCGCCGGGGCGCTCGGGCAAGCGGCCGCCGATCCCGACCTCGCTCCGCTCGTGGCCGCGGTCGAGGCATTGAACACCAGTTCGGGTAATGGCGCTCGCCCCCGCGACTACCACCCCGTCTGATCGAGACGGCTCAGCACCGGGGTTCGGAACGAGAGTTCGGAGCTGATGGAAACCGGCGTCTCGCTGTACCCTTCGGCCGCGGCGCGGATGCCTGCCGATTCCGTGATCGGTTGCCGACTTACCGGCGGGTTCGGGCCGCCGTACGCCGAGGGAACTGGTGCGGACGGGACTCGGCTGCTCGCGACGCGCAGCGCAAGTCTTCCGAAGGGGCCGCATCGAGGACCGAGGCTGTCGTGCCGAGGCGATACCGGGACGCGCAGGCGCGGTTGTGCATGCCGGGATGCTGGAAGTGCTCGAGCAGCTCGGCATCGCGGACGAGCTGGTCGCCGCAATCGGCCGTGATCACTCCACAGTGACCGTGCCGCGCATCTCCGGATGCAGGGAGCAGAGGTAGCGGTAGGTGCCCGGCGTGGTGAAGGTGTAGCTCCACTCGCCCTTGTCGAAGATCGGGCTGTTGATGCCCATGGCCTTGTCACCGATGCCCTGCACGGTGTGCGGAACCTTGTCGTCGAATGTCCAGGTGACCGTGTCGCCGACCTTGATGGTGACCTCGGCGGGCGAGAATTTCATGTCGTGCACCGCGACGGTGGCGGCGGCGGGCTTGCGCTCACCGGTCTGCTGCACGGTGGTGGTCGGCCGGGCCGGTTTCCTGGTCGTGGTGGCGGCCGAACCGGATTCGTCGCCGCCGCAACCGGACAGCAACAGCGTGCAGGCCAGGGCGGCTCCCGTGACGACGCGGACGATCCCGATGCGGCGGACGCTTGGCATGATGGCCAAGCGTAGTAGGCCACACCTAAGGAGGCAGCGGCGATGTCCACGCAGCGGGGCTATTTCACCGTCGACCAGGTGCGCGCGGCGGAAGCCGAGCTGTTCACCCGGGTGCCCGACGGCGTGCCCATGCGCCGGGCGGCGCACGGGTTGGCCACGGTGGTGGCGGGCGAACTCAGGGAGCGCACCGGCGGTGTCGCGGGGCGGGCGGTGACCCTGCTGGTCGGTTCCGGGGACAACGGCGGCGACGCGCTCTGGGCCGGAGCGCAGTTGCGCCGCCGCGGTGTCGCGGTCACCGCGGTGCTGCTGAGCCCGGAGCGGGCGCACGCTCGCGGACTCGCGGCGCTGCGCGCTGCGGGCGGTCGGGTCGCCGACGACGTCGGCCGCCCCGACCTGGTGATCGACGGCATCGTCGGCATCTCCGGTCGCGGCGCCCTTCGGCCGCGCGCCGCGGAAATCGTTGCGGCGCTGCGGGCTCCGATCGTCGCGGCCGACCTGCCCAGCGGCGTCGACCCGGACACCGGCGCGATCGAAGGCCCGGCCGTACGCGCGGACGTCACGGTCGCGTTCGGCGCGTACAAACCCGTGCACGCCCTCGCCGCGCCGCAGTGTGGCCGAATCGAATTGGTGCCCATCGGCTTACGTCTTCCGGAAGCGGGTCTCACCGCGCTGGAGCCCGCGGCGATCGGCGCGGCGTGGCCGGTGCCCGGCCCGTTCGACGACAAGTACACCCAGGGCGTCACGGGCATATGCGCGGGGAGCGCGACGTATCCCGGCGCCGCGGTGCTGTGCGCGGGCGCGGCTGTGGCCGCGACATCGGGCATGGTGCGGTATGCCGGAACCGCTGCCGCCGAGGTTCTGCACCACTTTCCCGAAGTGATCGCCACCCGAGAGGTCGCCGCCACCGGCCGCGTCCAGTCCTGGGTCTTCGGACCCGGCGCGGGCACCGACTCCGCCGCCGGGGAACGCCTGCGCCGGATCCTGTCCACCGACCTCCCGGTGGTGATCGACGCCGACGGACTGACCTTGCTGGCCGAGGAGCCGGACCTGGTGCGCGGTCGCGCGGCCCCCACCGTCCTGACTCCGCACGCGGGCGAGTTCGCCCGCCTGGCCGGCCACGAGGTCGGCCGGGACCGGGTGGCCGCGGTCCGCGACCTCGCCGCTTCCTGGCAGGTCACCGTGCTGCTCAAGGGCCGCGCCACGCTCGTCGCCGCCCCCGGCCGCCCCGTGCTGGTCAACGAGGCGGGCGGCTCGTGGGCCGCGACCGCGGGCGCGGGCGACGTGCTCTCCGGCATCATCGGGACGCTGCTCGCGGCGGGGCGGGAGCCCGCGTGGTCGGCCGCGGCCGCCGCGCGCGTGCACGCACTGGCCGCCAACCTCGCCGCCCACGACGGCGCACCCGCGGGTACGCCGATCTCGGCGAGTGTCCTGGCCGCGCACGTCCGCCCCGCGATCGGCGTCCTCCGTGGCCTCGCCCACCCCTTCTGACTCGGGCACACGCTCGGGCGACTCGTTTCGCCACGGCGGGACGGCGAGTTCGAGTCCGCGAACCCGCGAACGCAATGTCGGCCGTTGGCGGATGTGTTTGGCGCGCCGGTCTCCTGGATCTCGGCGACCGGGGCGGCCACGTCCCAGTAGGCCATAGTTCGGCGATGCGTCTGCGAGGCGGTTCTCTCGTTCCTCGATCGCCGGGTGCGTCACGGGCTCGCGTACCCGGGCGATCAGCCACATGTCTTCGAGGCGCCGCGTCGCCGACCCGGGCGACGCTGGTGGTGCAGTACACCTGATCGGTCAGGCGCCGCCTTCTTCTGCGTGCCGAGCGACCGCTATGTCTCCGGGACGACGGCTTCCAGCGGGTGAGGAGGCAGGCGCTGTGTGCCGGACGCCATGGGGTGTCGGCGCGATCGGTGCTGGTCGTGGCGCCCGCCACACGGGGCCGGGCGCCATGAGAACCGAGTGGAACCGGAACCGAGCCCGCCAATAGACTCGACCGGAACCATCGCACCGACTGATTTCGAGAGCACATGGGTAACTCGCCGGGTACGCCCAGAATCCAGGCGGCACCGAACGAATCTCACGCGCCCGACCGGCACGGCCCGAACCCGCGGAGAGGCGGCACAGCGCAAGTGGAAACGGTCATCGACCTGGACGCCATCGCCCACAACATGCGGATCCTGCGGGAACACGCGGGCGACGCCGCGGTGATGGCGGTGGTGAAGGCCGACGGCTACAACCACGGCGCGGTCGAGGTCGGCCGGGCCGCCTTGGCGGCGGGCGCGGCGGAACTGGGCGTCACGACGGTGGGGGAGGCCGTGCAGTTGCGTGCGGCCGGGATCACCGCGCCCATCCTGTGCTGGCTGCACAGCACGGACACCGATTTCGCGGCCGCGGTGGCCGCCGATGTCGAGATCGGGATCTCTTCGGTGGCTCAGCTGCGCGCGGTCGAGGCCGCGGCGCGCGACCTCGGCCGTCCGGCGACGGTCACCGTGAAGGTGGACACCGGCCTCAACCGCAACGGTGTGCCGCCGCTGGCCTACCCCGAAGTCCTGACCACGCTGCGCACTCTGGTCGACGAGGGCCTGGTGCGGTTCCGCGCGATCTTCTCCCACCTCGCGCACGCCGACGAACCCGAGCACCCCAACAACGACGCGCAGCGTGCCCGGTTTCTGGAGGCCATCGCCACGGCCAAGGAACACGGCTTGGAGCCGGAGCTGGTGCACATCGCCAATTCCGCCGCCACCCTGACCCGTCCCGACCTCGCCTTCGACTTGGTGCGGCCCGGTATCGCCATGTACGGCCTTTCCCCGATACCTGGCGACGATTTCGGTCTTCGGCCCGCGATGACGTTCCAAGCCCGTGTGGCCCTGGTCAAACGGGTCGCGGCGGGCGAAGGCGTTTCCTATGGGCACCAGTGGATCGCGCCGCACGACACCACCGTCGCGCTGATCCCCGCCGGTTACGCCGACGGCGTGTTCCGCCCCATGAGCGGCCGATTCGACGTCTGGCTCGGCGGGGCGCCACGCCGGAACGTGGGACGGGTGTGCATGGACCAGTTCGTCGTCGATCTCGGCGACAACGCGGCCGGCGTGCAGGAAGGCGACACCGCGATTCTCTTCGGCGCGCGACCGCACGCCCAGCAGTGGGCCGACCTGCTCGACACCATCCATTACGAAGTGGTGTGCGCGCCGCGCGGCCGGGTCACCCGGCGCTATGTCGGCGGCGACCGATGAGCCGCTTGCGCGTGACCCCGCTGCGCGGCGGGCTGGCCACGGCGGGCGTCGTCGGCGCGCTGGCCGGCGCCCATGCCCTGCGCCGCGCCGGTGCGCGCGTGCTGTGGCCAGCCAGAGGCGACGACTATCGCGACGAGAATTTCGCCCTGATCGATGCCGACCGCCCAGGGACGGTGCTCGCCGACGACGGTGTGCCCCTGGCCACCCGGACCTGCGGACCGGACGACGCGCCGGTGACGGTGATCTTCGTGCACGGCTTCTGCAACAGCATGTCGTCGTTCCACTTTCAGCGACGTGACCTGGAAAAGCGCTATGGCGCACGGCTTCGCATGGTGCTGTTCGACCTGCGTGGGCACGGCCTTTCCGGCGTGCCGAGCGCCGCGAGCTGCACCGTCGCCCAGCTCGGCCGCGATCTCGCCGCCGTGCTGAACGCCACCGCTCCGGAAGGGCCGGTGGTGCTCGTCGGGCATTCGCTGGGCGGGATGGCGATCCTGGCCGCGGCCGCGCGATTCCCGGATCTGTTCGCGAGCAGAGTGATCGGGATCGCACTGCTGTCGACCGCCGCCGCCGGGGTCACCGCGGCCGGTATCGGGCAGTTGTTGCGCAATCCCGCGATCGACGGGTTCCGGCTCGCCGTCTACACCGCGCCCGCGCTGGTGCAGGCCGGCCGCGTCACCGCGCGGCATGTGATCACGCCGTTGCTGCACGTCAGTTCGTTCCACGGGCCGGTGAGCCCGACCCTGTCGCGCTTCACGACGCTGATGATCGACCGGACGCCGGTGGAGACCATCGTGAAGTTCCTCCAGGCCATCGAATTGCACGATGAATCGGCGGCATTGCCCGTGCTGGCGGGCACACCGGTGCTGGTGCTCGGCGGCAGCCACGATCTGGTGATCCCGTTCCGTAATTCGCGTGCGCTGGCCGCCGCCCTGCCCCACAGCGAACTCATCCGGCTGGAAGGCGCGGCGCACATGCCACATCTGCAGTACCCTGACATCGTCAACGCCGCGCTGGACCGCTTGCTGGTGCGCGCGGGCGCGATCGACCCGGCTCAGGGAGAGACCTCAGAGGTGGCCCGTGGCTGATCCGGGGTATCGCGTGCTGCCTACCGTCGCGGACACCGAGGCGCTCGGCCGGGAACTGGCCACGGATCTGCGCGCGGGAGATCTCGTGGTGCTGGACGGTCCGCTCGGTGCGGGAAAGACCGCGCTCACCCGCGGCATCGCCGATGGACTCGGCGTGCAGGGGCGGGTCAGCTCGCCGACGTTCATCATCGCCCGCCAGCACCGCGCGGGGCAGCGCGCGGACGGCCCGCCGGTGCCCATGGTGCACGTGGACGCCTACCGGCTCGCCGGCGACCTCGACGAGCTGGACGCGCTGGACCTGGACACCGATCTGCATCAGGCGGTGGTCGTGGTGGAGTGGGGTCGCGGCGTGGTGGAGCACCTCGCGGAGCGGCACCTGCGCGTGGTGCTGTCGCGCGCGCCGGACTCGGATGTGCGCACCGCCAGCTGGGAATGGGTGAATTAGCTATCAGGTAGCTCTGTGTGGGCGCTCGCTACCACCCGGTATCGTTGGCCCAATCATGCTTGTACTAGCCGTCGACACCGCGACACCCGCCGTCACCGCGGGACTGGTGGACTTGGAGCAGGGCGCCGGCGCGGCGGATTCCATCCGGGTACGCACCGTCGCCTCCCGGGTGCGGGTCGACCCCCGCGCCCACGCCGAGGTACTCACCCCGCAGATCCTCGAATGCCTCACCACGGCAGGCCGATCCAGGACCGAGATCGACGCGATCGTGGTCGGTGTCGGCCCTGGTCCGTTCACCGGCCTGCGCGTCGGCATGGCCACCGCGGCCGCCTTCGGCGACGCGCTCGGCATCCCGGTGTACGGCGTGTGCAGCCTCGACGCGATCGCCGCCGACGCCGCGGTCGATCCAGCGGTGCGGCCCCCTGTCGAGCTGCCGCCCGATGCCGAGCTGCTCGTGGTGACCGACGCCCGGCGGCGCGAGGTGTATTGGGCGCGGTACCGGGCGGGCGCGCGCGTGGCCGGACCCGAGGTGTGCAAGCCGTCGGACTTGGACGCGGGCGAGGCCACGGCGATCGCCGGATCCGCTTCGCACGTCGACTACTTCGATCTTCCCGTGCTCCCCGCCGAGACGCCGTCGCCCGCCGGGTTGGTCCGCGTCGCCGCCGCCGAGCTGCTGTCCGGCAGCGTGCCGCTGCCGCTGGTCCCGCTGTACTTGCGCAGGCCGGACGCGGTGGAGAACGCCTACCGCAAGCTCGACCGGACGGGGGCGTGAGGCCGGTGGCTTTCCGAATCGCGCCGATGGTGGCCGCCGATATCGCGCGCTGTGTGGAACTGGAGCAGTTGCTGTTCCCGGAAGACGACCCGTGGGCCGCCGTGGCGTTCCAGTCCGAGCTGGCCGGGCAGCACAACCGCTACATCACCGCCCGCGACGACGACGGGCGAATGGTCGGCTACGCGGGCATCGCCCTGCTGGGTGACGCCGACCATCCCGAGGCCGAGGTGCACACCATCGGCGTCGACCCCGGCCGTCACCGCGCGGGCGTCGGCACGCTCCTGCTGGAGGCGCTGCTGGCCGAGGCGGACCGGCGCGGAGGCCCGGTGTTCTTGGAGGTCCGCACCGACAACGCGCCCGCGATCGCGCTGTACGCCAAGCACGGCTTCCACATCATCGGATTGCGCAAGAACTACTACCACCCCAGTGGCGCGGACGCGTACACGATGCGCCGCCCCGCGCTGACCAGCCAGGACCGCTGGCGCACACCGGACGAGGTGCTGTCGTGATCATCATGGGCATCGAAAGCTCCTGCGACGAGACCGGAGTCGGCATCGTCCGCAGGCATCCCGACGGCACCTGCGAACTCCTCGCCGACGAGGTCGCCTCCAGCGTCGACCAGCACGCTCGCTTCGGCGGCGTCGTCCCCGAGATCGCCTCGCGCGCCCATCTCGAGGCGATCGTGCCCGCCATGCGCCGCGCGCTGTCGGCCGCGGGTATCGCGAAACCCGACGCTCTGGCGGTGACCATCGGCCCCGGCCTGGCCGGTGCGCTGCTGGTCGGCGTCGCCGCCGCGAAAGCCTATGCGGCGGCGTGGGATGTGCCCTTCTACGCGCTCAACCATCTCGGCGGGCATGTGGCGGTGGACACTCTGGAGCACGGGCCGATGCCGCCGTGCGTCGCGCTGCTGGTGTCGGGCGGGCACACGCACCTGCTGCACGTCACGGATCTGGCCGAGCCGATCGTCGAGCTGGGCAGCACCGTCGACGACGCGGCGGGCGAGGCGTTCGACAAGGTGGCGCGCCTGCTCGGACTGGGCTTTCCCGGCGGTCCCGCGCTGGACGCCGCCGCGGCGACCGGCGATCCGCGCGCCATCGCCTTCCCCCGCGGCATGACCGGGCCGCGGGACCCGCGCTACGACTTCTCCTTCTCGGGCCTGAAGACGGCAGTGGCCCGTTACGTGGAGGCGGCGCAGCGCGACGGCGTCGCGGCGGAGGATCTGCCCATCCCGGATATCGCGGCGTCTTTCCAGGAGTCGGTCGCGGATGTGCTCACCATGAAGGCGGTGCGCGCGGCAAAGGACGTCGGCGTCGGCACGCTGGTGCTCGGCGGCGGCGCGACGGCCAACTCACGGATCCGCTCGCTGGCCGAGGAACGTTGCGCCGCGGCCGGTTTGACCCTGCGGGTGCCCAAGCCGAGGCTGTGCACGGACAACGGGGTGATGATCGCCGCGCTCGGCGCCCATGTCATCGCGGGCGGGGCGGCTGCTTCGCCGCTGACGGTCGCCACCGATCCGGGTCTGCCGGTGTCGGTCAGCATGGTTCACTGACCGGCTCGGAGGAAGCGAGAGGCGGCGTCGCACGGGTTTCCGGGGCGAAGGGCTGTCGTGCGACCGGATCAGTTCGGTGCGAACAGTCCTGGGTGCGACGCCGACCCGGAATTGTCCCGGAGCGGAAGCGGCAGGCTCGTGCGTGCCGGCGCCTGGGTGGGCGCCGGACTCGTGCCGGGCGCCGTGGCGCTGGGCACAGCGGGCAAACTGTTCGGCGCCGCGTTCGGGTTCCCGAACAGGGGACCGAGCAGTTCGGGGAACGGAATCGGCGGAAGGTTCGGATCCGGGCGCAGCGTGGGCTGCGTGGGCGGGATCGCCGGCGTCGACCACGGCCCGCCGGTCGTGCTCTGCGGTCCGCGTTCCGTGGTCGTGGGGGCGATTCCGGTGCCGTCCGGCGTGGTGACCGCCGTGGTCGTCTGCGGCACGGATGCCGGATTCGGCAGTTGGGAAGCGCTGCTCGTGGTCCCGGCGGGGGAGACCTCGTCATCCGAGGTCGGCGCGAACGTCTTGACGCCGTACCCCACGATCAGCCCGACGACCACGATGGCACCGGCCAGCGTGCCGAACACCTTGGTGACCGTCCCCGCGGGCGCGTCGCCGCCGAGCCCGCTCACCGGGAAGACCGAAGGCTGCATCGAATCGGCGACCAGCGCCGCGCCTTTCGCGGTCACCGCCTCCGGGTCGGGGACGGTGAACACCGGAACGTCGACCGCGGCGGTGAGGGTGTCGAGCACCGCGGGAATGTTGGCGCCGCCGCCGATGACCGCGACCGCCTGTGGTTGCTCGGGCGCACGGGCGAACGACATCGTGACGAACCTGGCCAGGTCGCGCAGCAGGTCGGCGATCAACTCCTCGAAGTCGGCCCTGGTCAGCTTCAGCGGACGACCCGCGACGTGGTCGATGGTGACCGCGGGCGCGATGGACAGGTGCTCCTTCGCCGCGCGGCCCCGGTTGGTGAGCGTGCCGCGGTTCGGGCGGGTGCCGCGCCGGGCGAAGTGCAGGTCCACCAGATGGTGGTAGATGAGGTCGTCGATCGCCGTGCCGCTGACGGCGGCGGTGCGATCCGAGCGCAGCAGGGAGCCTTCGGCGCGGTCGGCGACGGTGACGCTGAGCCCGCTGGCGCCGAGGTCGACGATGGCGACCGTGTCGTAGCGGTCGAGCAGGCCGGTGTGCCGCAGGTAGGTCAGCGCGGCGGTGCCCTCCTGGACCAGCCGCAGGTCACGCTGCTTGCCGGTGGCCGAGCGGATGATCTGGGCCTGCTCCTTGGTGCGGTAGGCGACCGCGACGCTGGTGGGCGGGTGCCCGGTCATCGGCTCGAAGTGGCGTGGCGCGCCGGCGAAACGACCGCCGGCCGGACGGATGATCTCGCGCGGCGGCTGCGTGGTCGGCAGCTGGGTGGTCATCAGCTCGATCGAGGACGCCACCAGGTCACCGAGATCGGAGTGGGCGGCGTCGGCGGAGACGACGCGGTAGTCGAAGCTCTGCGTGCCGTTCGGCGCGGTGGAGACCAACGCCGAGCACACGACCTCTGCCCCGGCCGAGATGCCGAGGGATGTTCGCATGTTCACCTCCCTTCGAGCGGATGGTCATGGTGTCGCCGACCATCTCGAATGGACTGCCGGACCGCCGTATGGATGACGCGCGACCCGGACCGGGAAACGAACCGGCCCCTCGTCCGGGTGGGTCGCGGGGACCGGCCATGGATCACGTGTGTCTTGCTCTCTGGTGAAGCTGGTGGTGCAACGATCGTGCTGCGGCGCTGCGAGTTCGGCGACGCTGTGGCACTCGTGTGCCGCCTGGCCGCCGCCCGAGGAGCGACGAACCGGCGGCCGGACCGCAGCCGTCGTCAATAGTGTCACAATCCGTTATCCGAACGTTACTGTTTTCCCGAACTTATCGCCAAGCCCGTGGTGTCGTCGGCGCGCCGCGCAAAGTTGGCACCGCCCAGCCTTGAGCGCTGGCACTCTCATGTATAGAGTGCTAGTCGGCACTGTGTGTA
This sequence comes from Nocardia sp. NPDC003726, assembly GCF_053586955.1. Classification (NCBI taxonomy): domain Bacteria; kingdom Bacillati; phylum Actinomycetota; class Actinomycetes; order Mycobacteriales; family Nocardiaceae; genus Nocardia; species Nocardia sp. NPDC003726. The sequence continues at coordinate 49,658 of NZ_JBSFNF010000021.1, forward strand.
GTGCTTGTGCCAGCAGCTTGACCACTGGGCAGGGGTCCCGGCACCCGCGACGACGGGGCTATGCGCAGGGTCAGCATCGTGACCAACCGACGAGTTCGGAGCGACAGTTCCGGACGACCGAATCCCCTGAAAGTGGAGGGCTCAACGTGGCGAGCGTGAACATCAAGCCGCTCGAGGACAAGATCCTCGTCCAGGCCAACGAGGCCGAGACGACGACGGCCTCCGGCCTGGTCATCCCCGACACGGCGAAGGAGAAGCCGCAAGAGGGCACCGTTGTCGCCGTCGGTCCCGGCCGGTGGGACGACGAGGGCGAGAAGCGCATCCCGCTGGATGTCCAGGAGGGTGACACCGTCATCTACAGCAAGTACGGCGGCACCGAGATCAAGTACCAGGGCGAGGAGTACCTCATCCTGTCGGCGCGCGACGTGCTGGCCGTCGTCACCAAGTAGCCGATCAGGCACGCATGCGTTCCGCCCCGGTGTCTTTCGCGACCCGGGGCGGAGTGCGTTCGGCGCCGACACCCCGGCACTGAAACACGCGGTGCGAGCGACGGGCCCGGAGGCGGTCCGGAGCGCCGCAATCCACTACAGGAGCGAATTCCCATGGCAAAGCAGATCGAGTTCGACGAGAAGGCTCGCCGGGCTCTGGAACGCGGCGTCGACAAGCTCGCCGACGCCGTGAAGGTCACCCTGGGCCCGCGCGGACGGCACGTCGTACTCGCGAAGTCCTTCGGCGGCCCGACCGTCACCAACGACGGCGTCACCATCGCGCGCGACATCGAGCTGGAGGACCCGTTCGAGAACCTCGGCGCGCAGCTGGTCAAGAGCGTCGCCACCAAGACCAACGACGTCGCAGGCGACGGCACCACCACCGCCACCGTGCTGGCCCAGGCGCTGGTCCGCGCCGGGCTGAAGAACGTTGCCGCCGGGGCGAACCCGATCGCGGTCGGCTCCGGCATCGCCAAGGCCGCCGACGCGGTCTCCGAGGCGCTGCTCGCGCTGGCCACGCCGGTCTCCGGCGAACAGGCCATCGCGCAGGTCGCGACCGTGTCCTCGCGGGACGAGGAGATCGGCGAGATGGTCGGCAAGGCGCTGACCACCGTCGGCAAGGACGGCGTCGTCACCGTCGAGGAGTCGTCGACGCTGCAGACCGAACTCGTCGTCACCGAGGGCGTGCAGTTCGACAAGGGCTACCTGTCGCCCTACTTCGTCACCGACCCCGACAGCCAGCAGGCCGTCCTCGAGGACGTGTTCGTCCTGCTGCACCGCGAGAAGATCAGCTCGCTGCCGGACTTCCTGCCGCTGCTGGAGAAGATCGCCGAGAGCGGCAAGCCCGTGCTGATCATCGCCGAGGACGTCGAGGGCGAGGCGCTGTCGACCCTGGTGGTCAACGCCATCCGCAAGACGATCAAGGCCGTCGCGGTCAAGGCGCCGTTCTTCGGTGACCGTCGCAAGGCGTTCCTCGACGACCTGGCCGTGGTCACCGGTGGCACCGTGGTGAACCCCGATCTGGGCATCACCCTGCGCGAGGCCGGCTTGGACGTGCTCGGCAAGGCGCGTCGCGTCGTGGTCACCAAGGACGACACCACGATCATCGACGGTGCCGGTTCCGGCGCGGACGTCGAGGCGCGGGTCGCGCAGCTGCGCCGCGAGATCGAGGCCACCGATTCCGACTGGGATCGCGAGAAGCTGGAGGAGCGGCTGGCCAAGCTGGCCGGCGGCGTCGCGGTGATCAAGGTCGGCGCGGCCACCGAGACCGCGCTCAAGGAGCGCAAGTACCGCGTCGAGGACGCGGTGAGCGCCGCCAAGGCCGCCGTGGAAGAGGGCATCGTGCCCGGTGGCGGCACCGCGCTGGTGCAGGCGAGCGGCAAGCTGGCCGAGCTGCGCGATTCGCTGTCCGGTGACGAGGCCGTCGGCGTCGAGGTGGTCCGCACCGCGCTGCAGGCGCCGCTGTACTGGATCGCCACCAACGCGGGCCTGGACGGCGCCGTGGTGGTCAGCAAGGTGGCCGAGGGCAAGGAGGGCTTCAACGCCGCCACGCTCAGCTACGGCGACCTGCTCACCGACGGCGTCGTCGACCCGGTGAAGGTCACCCGTTCGGCCGTCGTGAACGCGGCGTCGGTCGCGCGCATGGTGCTCACCACCGAGAGCGCCGTGGTCGACAAGCCCGCCGAGGAGCAGAACGACCACGGTCACCACGGTCACGCGCACTGACCCTTTCTCGGGACAACGCACGAGCACGGCCCCCGAGCCACGCGGTTCGGGGGCCGTGCCACATCCGGCCGCGCGACGACGCGCCTAGCGGGGAAACCGAGGATGTTCCGAAGCTCGACGCGCTGTCTGCCGCAGGGCCGGAAACGAGGCCGTAGGAGGATTCCGACCGCTGGGGGTAGGTACGCGCGGAGCGGGAAGAGCCTGACCCGATGCCGGATTCAGCTGGCGACCGGCGGCTGCTCAGCGGCGATGGCCGCGAGTAGGCGAGCACGCAGCGACGGCGGGGGAGTCACCGCCGTGGCTGTGGCGAGAACGGCGAGCGCTTCTTTCGTGTCTCTGACTTCCTGGATGAACTCCGCGCGTAGCACGGGGTCTTCGCTGTCGAGCAGTTCCTGAATTTCCTGATGGTCTTCGTCGTCGATCGATCCGAGCGCGACGGTGTGCGCGAGATCGATCCGGCGTTCGTTCATCTCACGTCACCCCCAAACTTTTCTTCAGTCGTGTCAAACCGTCCCGAATCCGGGACTTAACCGTGGGTAACCCTACGTCGAGATAGGTGGCTACCTCCGCATAGGTGCGCCCGCCGTAATAGGCGAGCGAGATGGCTTCCCGCTGGGTTTCGGTGAGTGTGGCGAGACCAGCCAGGACGGCCTGTTGTTCGAGTCTGCGCTCGACCTCTTCGGTGACCTCGTCGAATTCGTTGCCGAGCACCCGGATCCCGTACGCGACCTCGCGCTGGGTGTGGGCTTGCTCGGCGCGGACCCGGTCGACGGCACGCCGGTGGGCGAGCGTCATCAACCAGGTGACCGCGGAACCTTTCGCCGGGTCGAAACTCGATGCCATCCGCCAGATCTGCAGATAGACCTCCTGCGTGGTCTCCTCCGCGTATCCCGGATCGTGCAGAACGCGCAACACCAGACCGAAGACGCGCGCACACGTCCGGTCGTACAGTTCGGCGAATGCTTCCTGGTCGGCTCGGCCGCATCGTTGTAGCAGCGCGGCGAGTTCCATACTTTCGGCTGCGCGTGCCGTAACCGCAGGATCCACCGTAGGTGGGAAGGCTTCTCTTCGGAACGAGTCGCCCTCTGCGGCCGACGGCCGCGTTGTCACAACGCTCCATTCTGTGTCATCGGTCACTACCGTAGCGCGCCGCTATGACCTCCCTTCCGGTGGGGTGCCCGCAAGTTCGTCATGGCCCGGCGTCGGCTGCGAAACACGCCGACACATCGAGCATCTCGGGAGGAACGCCGTGACACGCCGTGCCCTGCCGAAGACGTCGGGTGCACGGTTTCCGGCCTTCGCCCGGCGGCCGGCCGATCGATGGTGACGATCGCAACCCACGCGCCGCCCTCGGCGCGGAACCGATCACCGTGTCGCGTGAGCGGCTCGGCCCGAAGCATGTTGCAGTGGCCCGTTGTTTGCTAGGGATTCGACGCCCGGTGGCGCGCGGATGGGAGAAGTTTGATTCAGACGGCCATGCGGCGGCGGTTGCGCCGCGCGTGCATCTCGCGCTCGGTCTCCGACATGCCGCCCCAGATGCCGTAGGGCTCGCTGACTTTCAGCGCGTGGGCGCGGCACTGCATGAGCACCGGGCAGGTGCGGCAGATCTCCTTGGCGCGCATCTCGCGCGCGGTGCGTGCTCGGCCACGTTCGCCATCGGGATGGAAGAACACCGCGGAATCCTGCCCGCGGCACGATCCTCGCATCTGCCAATCCCAGACATCGGCGTTGGGTCCCGGGAGGTGGGTCGGCATGGGCATGGTGAACTCCTCGTGGTGCGAGCTCGTCAGCGTTGTCGAGCAGTTGTTCTGCAACAGTTGTGGGCCACGACGCCGTGTCGGCGGGGGTACCCCTTGGGCTCGCCCCTTCGTGGTCGCTGCAATTTCGCGCGGCGCCGTCCGTGGCGATGAGCTACGTTAGGTCCAGCCGCGAATTTCCGTCAATAGTTCGACGCAGCACTTTTCCAAATCTCGCGCTGCCAAATTTAACCTCCGAACTGTTTACTTTTCGCGCTGTTTCCGGCGATACTGTTCGGTTGGCCGGAAGCCCGTGGCTGCCGCATGTGCCGTAGCTGATGGCGTTTCCGCTGGTAGAGGCGATTTCGTGGTTGTCGCGCCGCTGCGGCGCCGATCTCGCGGCCATGACGTCGGTCACCGTGGTGGCCGACGGTGTTCGCGGCGTGCGGAACCGAAGATGGCGGCAACGGGGCGCGCAGGTTAATTACGCGAAACACGCATGAATTCCCGGCACGGCCGCTCGGCGATTGCCGGGGCGAGATTTACCTAATGGCAACATCGGCTCGGCCACGCAAATCCCGCGTCCCGCCCGCCTGCCGCCGGGGCGCCTTTCCGCCTCGGGGAGCGCGTGCCGCACAGGATAGAGTGCGCCCGTGTTCGCGCCCGCTCCGCTCGGAGATCCTCACGTCGCGGCCCTGGCGGAGGCCGCGTTCGGCGCCGCTCCGGGTCGTGCCGCCGGAGACCTGCCGCCCGCCTCCGACGCGCTCGGCCGGTGGTATCGCGCGGTGGTCCTCGGCGGCCAGGGTCGTTACGCCGCGGCGCGCGCCGAATTGCGAAGGGTATGCAACCACAGCACCGACCCCGTCCTCCTCTCACTGGCGGGAAGCGCCGAGGGGTCTTTTCTTCGCCAGCTCGGTTGGCACGAGCGCGCCGCGGCGTTCGACGGGCGGGCCGCCGCGCTGATCCTCACCGCGGGCGCAGGCGCGGAGCCGCACACCGCCGAGAGTCCCGTCGACGCGGCCGTCGGCTACCTTCCCGGTCGCGGCGACGCGATCTGTGACGCCCTCACCGGGCTGGCCGCCGACGCGCTCGGAACCGGACGGCTCGCGCTGGCGGCTCGCTTGCTGCGCCGCAGCGCGTCGGCGGCGCTGGAGCATCGCGCCGGTTGGCGTCCCGAGATCCGCCTGCGCTGGGTTTCCGCGGAAACGGCGCTGGCGACAGGGGATTTCGAGGCGGCGGCGGCACACGCGGGGGCCGCGCTGGAGCTGGCCGAGCGCTCACCGTCGGTGCGCCACCGGATCAAGTCCCGCCTGCTGGTCGCCGCGGCCGATCTGGCGGGCGATGCGCGCGGCCGATCCGGCGTATCGGCGGATGAGGTCGCCGAGCAGTGCCGCGAGCACGGTCTGCTGCCGTTGCGCTGGGCTTGTGCCATGCTCCGCGCCGGATCCGGCGCGCGGGACGCGGCGGCGGAGGCGGCCGAATGCGCAGCGATCATCGCCCGCTCCGGCGGCGTGTTGCGTCCCATGCCCGGTTGGTAGGTGATCACGGAGTACACCGTGTTGACCAGTTCCGGCCAACGGGTCGCTATTGTTAGATCCGTTCCGCCCCTTCGGTGGAAGCACTGGTCGTCACCGGACCGTGCCACTTTGTAACGCCAGGAATATCTCTGACGATGACGCACACGGGCGAAGAGTTGGACCTCGCCGTCGCTGCCGCTGCGCAGGGCGACAGATCCGCTTTAGCTCAGGTACTGGAGATGATCCGCCCGCTGGTGGTGCGCTACTGCCGCGCGCGGATCGGAGCCGCGGAGCGTGGGCAGCTCTCCGCGGACGACGTTGCGCAGGAGGTTTGCCTGGCTGTGATGACAGCCTTGCCCAGGTACCAAGACCAGGGCAGGCCCTTCATGGCCTTTGTTTACGGGATCGCTTCGCACAAGGTCGCCGACGCGCATCGCAACGCCGCCCGTAACAAGGCGGAGGCGATGGCCGAAGTACCAGATGTCATATCCACCGACCAGGGACCGGAACAACGAGCTCTCGAATCCGAGACGAGCAGGCAGATGAACCGTCTGCTCGCGACGCTTCCTGAGAAGCATCGGGAGATCTTGATCCTGCGCTTGGTCATGGGTTTGTCAGCGGAAGAAACCGCGGTCGCCGTGGGCAGTACGGCGGGTGCGGTACGGGTCGCCCAACACAGGGCACTCGCGAAACTCAAGTCACAAGTGGCGAGGGCAGGTGAAATGTATGGCTAGGGATGGCGAGCGCGGTCGGGGTGACTGGAAGGCGCGGCTTGGATCGCGGAACAGCGGTCCCTACGCCGAGGCGTCCGGTGACACCGGCCCGGTCGACATCGCCGCGGTACGCCGCGACGATGCTCTGATCGATGCCATCGCCAGCGATGGTCCGGTGCACACCGACAGCGCCGAGGAGTATCAGCTCGCGACGTTGCTCGCGGACTGGCGAGCGGAGTTGATCGCGGCTCCGATGCCGGCCGAGCCGGATCTGGATGCGATCGTGGCCGCGGTCAACCAGGAGATCGGCGCGCGGCAGGTTCGCATCGGGGCGCACAGCGGCGGGCGACTGCGGCTACTACGCCCGATCATGGGCACCGCGGCCGCGCTGGCCCTGGTCATCGGCGGCATGACGGCATTCTCGTACAACGCCGAGCCGGGCGATCCGCTCTGGCGGGTCAAAGAGGTCGTGTTCAGCGAACAGGCGCAGACGACGGTCGTGCAGCGGGCAGGCGACGACCTGAACGAGGCTTCCACGCTGGTCACCCAGAACCCGACCCAGGCCAAAGTGCGCCTGGAGCGAGCCAAGGAGAACGCCGCGCAGGTCAGCGATCCGGACAAGCGCGCCGAGCTGATGACCGAGTGGGAGCGGTTGCTCGCGAAACTGCACGACGTGAATCCGGAGCTGGCCGATCAGCTGGGATCGACGGTCCCCAAGACCAGCGATCCGCGTGCCACCTCGGGCAGCAGCGCGACCACGAAGCCGAGCCCGACGCCGGGCAGCGGGACCTCGACGATCGTGCAGCAGCCCGGCGAGCCCTCGACCAATCCCTCGCCGTCGGCCGACGCCACCGCCCCCAGCGGTGGAACGTCGAACAATGGCGGAACGTCGAACGGCGGCGGCGCGCCGACCACGGTGCCTCCGGTGACCACAGCGCCCCCGGCGAACACTCAGCCGCCGTCGACCGCGGAGCCGACGGCGCCGCAGGAGCCGCCGGTCACCGAGGTCAAGCCGCCGCCGGCGGGTGGAACTACGGGAGACACCGGTAATCCGCCGACCGCGCCACAGCAGCCCCCCACTGCCCCGACGCAGGGCAACACCGGTACTCAGAACAACAATCAGCCGCCGACCTTCAGCGTGCCCGTCATCCCCGATCCGGGCTCGTTCGTGCCGCCCCACCGCTGACACCAGAAAAAACGGTCAAGGCAAGCCGATCGCCGGCCAGGCGGTCGGCTTTTTGCCTTTCCGGGAGAGCGGGCTCGTCCGGCGGGTGACCATAGGGGCCGGATTCATCGGCGTGTCGCGCCGCGCGGAGGCGGCATCGTGTGCCTGCCGCAGTGATCGTGTGCGTCGAAAATCACAGTGGCAAGCGCGAAGTACGCGAGCCTCGAGAGGCCCGCGCGCCGCTCGATCGGCTGTCCTCAGCCGTCGAATCCGTCGAATCCGTCGCCGTGGAAAGCCTCGTTCATCGAAGCGTCCGCGTAGCCCCGGCAGTAGTCCCAGGTGACATACGCTTCCGGGGTCGGGTCGTAGGCGGGCTCGTGCGGGCGGACCGTGCCGTCGACCAGCAACTGAAGCAAGTTGGCGCGCAGCATGTCCCAGTCGTGGTAGTGGTCCTGCCTGCAGTCTTCGCAGCTGACCACGAGTCCGCGGATGCCGCGGTGGGCCAGCAGTGCCTCGTACACCGCGAGGTCGGCGAGATCCTCCTCGACCGCAAGGCGCTCGTGGGGATCCAGCGGTTCGCCGGGCTCGATGGCATCGAGCGCGGCGGACGGGTCGGAGGGGTCTCCGGCGAACGGATCCGGCGGCAAGCCAGGTGGTAGATGGTCACGCACATCCCCACGGTACGCAGAACAGGGTGGTCTGCGCCAGCGATGCGGCCTGCCAGTTTCGGTGGTGGGCTCACTTCGTCGGCGAGTTCACCGGACAGATACCATGGAGCACAGGCTACGGCGGGTACCGATCGCACCGCCGCCGAACCACGTCCATCCCATCAGCCGTCACGGCGCCGGTACCACCGGCGCCGGTCGCTATCGACGTCCAGGAGGGGTCGATCCGAATGAGTAATCCCGTATCGGGCGAACGAATCGCAGTCCGCCCTCCTACGGGTGGCGACGATCCGAACAAGATCGCCATGCTCGGCCTCACATTCGACGATGTGCTGTTGCTGCCTGCCGCCTCGGATCTCATCCCCAGCTCTGTGGAGACCTCCAGCCAGCTGACCAGGGAGATCCGCCTGCGCACCCCGCTGGTCAGCTCGGCCATGGACACGGTGACCGAGGCGAGGATGGCCATCGCGATGGCGCGTGCGGGCGGTATGGGCGTGTTGCACCGCAACCTCTCGACCGCCGACCAGGCTTCCCAGGTGGAGACAGTCAAGCGTTCCGAGGCCGGCATGGTCACCGATCCGGTGACCTGCCGTCCGACCGACACGCTCGCCGAGGTCGACGCGATGTGCGCCAGGTTCCGCATCTCGGGTCTTCCCGTGGTGGACGAGACCGGTGCGCTTGTGGGCATCATCACCAATCGGGACATGCGGTTCGAGGTGGATCAGAACCGGCGCGTCGCCGACGTGATGACGAAGGCCCCCTTGATCACCGCGCAGGAGGGCGTCACCGCCGAAGCCGCGCTCGGACTGCTGCGCAGGCACAAGGTGGAGAAGCTGCCGATCGTCGACGGCAACGGGCGCCTGCGTGGCCTGATCACCGTCAAGGACTTCGTCAAGACCGACCAGTACCCCAACGCCACCAAGGACCGTGACGGCCGCCTGCTGGTCGGCGCCGCGGTGGGCGTCGGCGAGGACGCCTGGTCGCGGGCCATGACGCTGGCCGACGCCGGCGTGGACGTGCTCGTGGTGGACACCGCGCACGGCCATCAGGTGCAGGTGCTGCAGATGGTGACCAAGGTCAAGGCCGAGGTCGGCGACCGGATCCAGGTGGTCGGCGGCAACGTGGCCACCCGCCAGGGCGCGGCCGCGCTCGTCGAGGCGGGCGCGGACGCGGTCAAGGTGGGTGTCGGCCCCGGCTCGATCTGCACCACCCGCGTGGTAGCCGGTGTCGGCGCGCCGCAGATCACAGCGATCCTGGAGGCGGTCGCCGCGTGCAAGCCCGCCGGTGTCCCGGTGATCGCCGACGGCGGCATCCAGTTCTCCGGCGACATCGCCAAGGCGATCGCGGCGGGCGCGTCCACCGTGATGCTCGGCTCGCTGCTCGCGGGCACCGCCGAGTCGCCCGGCGAGCTGATCCTGGTCGGCGGCAAACAGTTCAAGAGCTATCGCGGCATGGGCTCGCTCGGCGCCATGCAGGGCCGCGGCCAGGCGAAGTCGTTCTCCAAGGACCGCTACTTCCAGGACGACGTGCTGGCCGAGGACAAGCTGGTCCCCGAGGGCATCGAGGGCAGGGTGCCGTTCCGCGGCCCGGTCAATCAGGTGATCCACCAGCTGGTCGGCGGCCTGCGCGCGGCCATGGGTTACACCGGCTCGCAGTCGATCGCGCATCTGCAGGAAGCGCAGTTCGTGCAGATCACCGCGGCGGGCCTGAAGGAGAGCCACCCGCACGACATCACCATGACTGTCGAGGCCCCTAACTACACCGGGCGGGCCTAGCCCACTAGGTTCATGTACGGGACCAACCGGTCCGTGCATGATGGAACTCGCCCACCGGCTGTGGCGGTGTGCGAGCCGTGCGGCAGTCGGTGGCGCGTTCCGTGCTGCCCACCTGCCCCCACAAGTAACCACTGGAGGCGCGAGTCTTACGAGCGCCCGTTCGCGGCCCGGCTCGCGTTCCAGCGGTCGAAGCGCATGCGCCGCAGGCGCGAGTCTCGACCGCTGGAACGCGAGCCACAAGAGGGCCGCGAACACGCAGCGCCGCAGGCGCTGCCGAAAATTAAGGAGAATTCGCGTGCGCGACATGGTGGAGATCGGCATGGGCCGGACCGCCCGGCGTACCTATGAGCTGGACGACGTCGACATCGTCCCCTCGCGCCGGACCCGCTCGTCGAAGCAGGTGTCGCTGTCCTGGCAGCTGGACGCCTACCGCTTCGAGATCCCGTTTCTCGCGCATCCCACCGACGCCTTGGTATCGCCGGAGTTCGCGATCGAGCTCGGCCGCCTCGGCGGGCTCGGCGTGATCAACGGCGAGGGACTGTGGGCGCGGCACGCGGATGTCGGCGCGAAGATCGATCAGTTGCTCGAACTGGCAGGCAAGGGCGGCTACGAGCGCGCCGTGGCGCTGCTGCAGGAGTTGCACGCCGCGCCGATGCAGCCGGATCTGCTCGCCGCCGCGGTGGCGCAGGTCCGCGCCGCCGGTGTCACCGTCGCGGTGCGGGTGAGCCCGCAGAACGCGCGCACGCTCACCCCCGCCCTGGTGCAGGCGGGCATCGACCTGCTCGTGGTGCACGGCACGATCATCTCCGCCGAGCACGTCGGCGACGGTGAGCCGCTGAACCTCAAGACCTTCATCGCCGAGCTGGACGTGCCCGTGGTCGCGGGCGGCGTGAGCGATCATCGCACCGCGCTGCACCTGATGCGCACGGGTGCGGCGGGCGTGATCGTCGGCTACGGCTCCTACCCCGGAGCGACCACCACCGGCGAGGTGCTCGGCATCGGCGTGCCGATGGCCACCGCGATCGCGGATGCCGCCGCCGCCCGCCGCGACTACCTGGACGAGACCGGCGGCCGCTACGTGCACGTCATCGCGGACGGTGACGTCGCCACCTCGGGGCACCTGGCCAAGGCGATCGCGTGTGGCGCCGACGCGGCCATGCTCGGCGTCCCGCTGGCCGTGGCCGCGGAGGCGCCGGGCCGCGGCTGGTACTGGCCGTCGGCGGCCGCGCATCCGTCGGTGCCGCGCGGCTCGCTGCTGCACGTCGACGACCCGTGGGATCTCGGCGGTGAGCCGGTCGGCGACCCCGTGCGCCCGAGCTTGGAGCGGGTGCTGTTCGGTCCGTCCGACGACCCGTTCGGCTCACTGAACCTCGTCGGCGGACTGCGTCGCTCGATGGCCAAGGCCGGTTACTCGGACCTGAAGGAATTCCAGAAGGTCGGCCTGAGCGTCCGCGCTTGATACTGGTCCGGGGCGCACCCCGCCACCAGGCGATCACCGGAGAAGCGAGTCTTACGAGCGCCGCGAACACGCAGCGCCGCAGGCGCTGCACATCGAACACAGCGTTCACCGCACGCGGGCTGGTTTCGTCCGTGCGCGGAGGAACTGCCGGATCGCGTGGTTCACCGGCTCGGGGTGGGTCATCGTCACCGCCAGGCGTGCTTCGGCGATCTCGATGAACGTGGCGCCGGACAGGCCGTGGGCCAGCTCTTGGGCGCGCTCGCGGTCCATGCCGCTGTGCGTCGGGTGGATCACCAGAGCGGGACAGGCGATTTCGCGGAGGCGATCCAGCACCGAGTCGCGGCTGAGCAGACAGCCTGCCGCCACTTCGATGCCGCGGCGATCGCGCACCAGCCAGCGCTGGGTCCAGATCGAGCGGTACCACTCGTCGTCGCCGATCAGCCAGGAAGCCAGCTGGTGCACGGCTCGTTCGCGGGAGCCGTCGTCGTACCACTCTTCGAGGAACTTCTGCGTGGCGGTGGACTGCTCCGGGGTGGGACCGTGCGCTTCGGTGCTGATCAGGATCAGCGCGGAGACGCGCTCCGGCGCGATCAACGCGGTGCGCAGCGCCGTGAAACCCCCCTGCGCGGTGCCGCCGACGACGGCCTGGTCGGCGCCGAGATGATCCAGGACGGTCAGCGCGTCCCTGGCCGCGGTCCAATAGGTGAAAGGTAGGCCCTCGTCCCTGGTGCGGCCGTGGCCGCGGGCATCCCAGGACACGATCCGGAATTCGGGTGCGAGCGCGGCCATCTGGGCGGCGAACATGGTGCGGTCCATGAGGAACTCGTGCGCCAGCAATACCACCGGGCCGTCCCCGCCGCTGTCCTCGTAGTGGATGTCGGCATCGATCGCGCGGGCGAAGGGCACGAGCAGAAGGATAACCAGCGAGCCCGGCCGCGGGTGACGATTCGGGCGGTCGGGCTCGTCTCCCACGCCTGCCGCTGTGCCGATGATTCGCTCGTTTCCCCGCTCACTAAACTGGGCGAGTGGCACAAACCCAGAGACCGGTCCTCGTCGTCGACTTCGGAGCACAGTACGCCCAGCTGATCGCGCGGCGGGTGCGCGAGTCGAGCGTGTACTCGGAGGTGGTTCCGCACACCGCGACGGTGGAGGAGATCGCCGACAAGCAGCCGCTCGCGGTGATCCTGTCCGGCGGCCCGGCCAGCGTGTACGCCGAAGGCGCGCCGCGGCTCGATCCGCGGTTGTTCGATCTGGGACTGCCGGTCTTCGGTATCTGCTACGGCTTCCAGGCGATGGCCCAGGCGCTGGGCGGCACGGTCGCGCACACCGGCACCAGGGAGTACGGGCGGACCGAGCTCAACATCGACGGCGGTTTGCTGCACGGCGGCCTGCCGACCATTCAGCCGGTGTGGATGAGCCACGGCGACGCGGTCACCGACGCGCCGGATGGCTTCGAGGTCACCGGAACCACCGCGGGCGCGCCGGTCGCCGCCTTCGAGGATCGCGCCCGCAGGCTGGCCGGTGTGCAGTACCACCCGGAGGTGCTGCATTCGCCGCACGGCCAGCAGGTGCTGAGCCGGTTCCTGCACGAACTCGCCGGCATCCCGTCGACCTGGACTCCGGCGAACATCGCCGATTCGCTGATCGCCTCGGTGCGCGAGCAGATCGGTGACGGGCACGCGATCTGCGGGCTGTCCGGCGGGGTGGACAGCGCCGTCGCCGCCGCCTTGGTGCAGCGCGCCATCGGTGACCGGCTGACGTGTGTGTTCGTCGACCACGGCCTGCTGCGGGCGGGGGAGCGCGAGCAGGTGCAGCAGGATTTCGTCGCCGCGACCGGCGCCAAGCTGGTGACCGTCGACGCGGTGGACAAGTTCCTCGGCGAGTTGAAGGGCGTGACCGACCCCGAGGAGAAGCGCAAGATCATCGGGCGTGAGTTCATCCGCTCCTTCGAGGACGCGGTGGGCGAGGTGGTGCTCGAGCACGGCGCGGCCGACGGCGCGACGCCGAAGGTCGAGTTCCTGGTGCAGGGCACGCTCTACCCGGATGTCGTCGAGTCCGGCGGCGGCAGCGGCACCGCGAACATCAAGAGTCATCACAATGTCGGCGGCCTGCCCGACGATCTGGAGTTCGAACTCGTCGAGCCGCTGCGATTGCTGTTCAAGGACGAGGTCCGCGCGGTCGGCCGCGAACTCGGGTTGCCCGAGGAGATCGTGGCCCGCCAACCCTTCCCTGGCCCCGGCCTCGCCATCCGGATCGTCGGCGAAGTCACCGCCGACCGGCTGGAGACGCTGCGCCGGGCCGACGCCATCGCCCGCGAGGAACTGACGGCGGCCGGTCTGGACCGGCAGATCTGGCAGTGCCCGGTCGTGCTGCTCGCGGAGGTCCGCAGCGTCGGCGTGCAGGGCGACGGCCGCACTTACGGACACCCCATCGTGCTGCGTCCGGTGTCCAGTGAGGACGCGATGACCGCCGACTGGACCCGGTTGCCCTACGAGGTGTTGGAGCGCATCTCCACCCGGATCACCAACGAGGTGGCGGAGGTCAACCGCGTGGTTCTGGACGTGACCAGCAAGCCGCCGGGCACCATCGAGTGGGAGTGATCCCGCTCAGGCGGTAGATACCTGCCGTCGGTCCCGACTCCGCGCGACATCAGCGGGGACGGTGGAACGCGCTCTGCAGAATCAGGTGGCCCAGGAGTGTGCCGGGCGTGGCGCAGGGGCGGGGCTCCGGCGGCGTGGTCCGGGCGGTGGGTGGCGTCTGATCGGCGGGTTGGTCGGGCTTCATTCGGTTCTCCTGTCCGTAGGACGACGAGGGGTCTCCGGCGGCGACTCGAGGACGAACGCGCAACGGCCCGTCCGGGTGGACGGGCCGTTCGTCGTGCTCAGGATCGTTTGCGCGGGGAGATCACCAGCACGATGCCGATGACGATCGCGGCGAGCACGACGATCCATCCGATCGGGATCATGCTGGTCGCCGGCACCGACGCCGGACCGGCGAACGCCCACACGCTGATCGCGAGGGAAAGCAGTCCCGCGATCAGCAGCGAGGCGGCGGGGCCGCGCCGGGAGCCGGTGCGCTTGTCGTTGTCGGTCTCAGCCACGCTGCACCTCCACGTTTCCGGCGCGGACGTCGACGTTCAGATCGAGCACCGGCGCGCCGGGAGTATTCGGACCGCTGATGCCGTCGGCGCAGATCGCCTCGGCCATGGTGGCCGTGCACCGGGTGCGGACGGTCATGTCCGCGGGCAGCAGCACGCGGGCTTCGCCCATCCGGACATCGATGTCGACGGTACGGTTCTCGGTCAGTTTCACCGACCGCAGGTCGAGCGTGCCGGTACCCATGGTCACCTGGTAGTTCCCGGCCAGATCCGCGGCCGAGGCGGGCGTCCAGATGTGGTCGCCCATCGCCGCCCGATCGAATTCGAGCGGACCGATCGCCGAGGCGAACAGCACGAATCCGGCGAGCGGAGCGGTGAGCACCAGCAAGCCGTAGCCGCGCCGCAGGAACGCGCCGAGCACCAGGCCGAGACCGATCACGGCCAGCGCCGCCGCGGCGATGCGGGCCGGTGTCATCCACTCCACGCCCGAGGCCGCGGCCGCGCCGGCTCCGGCCGCCGCGAGAATGGCCGAGCCGATCACCACCGGCGTCAGCCGTGAGCGCGGCCGCTTCTCCTGCGGGGCGACGACGGTGCGGGCAGGGGGAGGTTCCGGCAGGTCCCAGGCAAGCGGAGCGACGCCGAGCGGATCCCAGGACGGTGGGGTCGGGCCGCCGATGATCGCGGGATGAACGGACGCGGTGCGAAGCGGGCTCGGAGGGGCCGGGACATCTTTGCGAAGTGGGACCGGACGGTCGGACGGTGAAGTTTTCGCGTCCGGTGTGCTCCCCGATGAATCGGTGCGGCCGGTATAAGCCGAGTCCGATCTGACTCGGCCGACCGTACCGGCGGGATCGATCGGGCCGTTTCCGACCTGAGCCGGCCTCACTCGATCGCTGACCGTGGCGGGTGAATCGATGCGGCGGCCGACCGGAACTTCCGGGTCCTGTTCAGCGGGCATGGCCGCCTTGTCCAGCACCACGGTGGCGTCATCGGTCGCGGGCTTGTGCAGCGGAACCGTCGCGCCGTCCGCGGGGGTCTCCGGGATGTAAGCGTCCGGCAGTTTCGTGTAGGGCGTGTACACGGCGGTCGGCGGCATGTACAGGTCGCCGACGGTTCGGGTCGCTCCCTGTGGGAAGACCGCGCCGGGGTAGCCGGTGGCGTTGATCCCGGTCTCCGCAGCGAATCCGCCGAACGCTTCGGTGGTGCCCGGTGGCGGATTGGGCGTGCGCAGGTGCAGCATCCACCAACCGGCCAGCATCAGGGCGAAGCTGATCACGCCGGAGCCGCCGAGACCGACGCCGACCGGACCCATCGTGCTGACCGCGATGGCCAGCGCCACGATCAACACGATGGTCTTGGTCTGCGACTGCGAGCTGTGGCCCTTGCCGACCAGCGACTCGGCCGCGGAGGCCTGGTCACCCGCCGCGCTGAGCAGCAGCCAGGCCAGCAGGTAGAGCACGATGCCCGCGCCGCCGAAGATCGTCGAGACGACGAACGCGACGCGAACCAGCACCGGATCGATCTCGTAGCGGCGCGCGAACCCCGCCGCGACGCCCGCGATCGGCCCCTGCTGCGGCAATCGGACCGGCCGGGCCTGCCATATCTGCTGGACCTGGTCGCCGAAGCTCGTTTTCGTCATGTTTCCCATGGTGTGCCGATCACGGAATCGGCGCATCGGGGGGAACCCTGAAAAACAGCCTGAACACTTTGGACCGATCCACCGATGCAGCAAATTTTCAGCTATGCGCGGGTGTGCTCGGGTCGCGGCGTGTCCGCCCTGGTCGGCGCGGGTGTGATCGAGCAAGATCAGGGTGAATCCGGATGCTGGCGGCTTCGTCGCCGTGCCAGTATCGAAGACATGTACCCGTCTGTTCCCGCGTTCGACACCCGGGGGTTCGACGCTGCCCGTGGGCTGGGGCCCGTGCCCGCGCCGGTCCCCTGGCCGCCGCAGGCGCGGATGGTCCGCCGGTCGGGCGGCCGGGTCGTCGGCGGCGTCGCGGGTGGTCTGGCCGACCATCTCGGCGTCGACGTGTTCAAGGTGCGGATGGCGTTCGTGCTGCTGTCCGCCCTGGCCGGGGCGGGCATCGTCGGGTACGGACTGCTGTGGATCTTCACGCCCGGCGGATCCGATCAGGTGAAACCCTCCGGTGCGGAGCGGCGGCAGGCGATCGGGCTCGCGATGCTCGGGCTGGGGCTCGCGATCGCCGTGTCCTGGGTGTTCAGCGGGACCGCGGCGAAGGTGATCGCGCCGATCATCGTGGTGGCGGTCGGCGCGGCGCTGGTGTGGCGGGAGTACGACGTCGACGGGCCGCGTTCGCTGCTCGGGCTGCCCGCGCGGCCTTCGGTGGTCACCTGGTCGCGCATCGTCGCCGGTGCGACGCTGATCGTGGCCGGTCTCGGTGTGGTGGTGCTGGCCAGGATCAATCTGAGCTCGATCGGATCGGCGCTGCTGGCGGTGGCGGTCACGCTGATCGGCGCGGGACTGCTGACGGTCCCGCTGTGGCTGCGCATGATGCGCGCGCTGAACGCCGAGCGCGCCGCCCGCATCCGCAACGAGGAACGCGAGGAGATCGCCTCGCACCTGCACGATTCCGTGCTCCAGACGCTCGCGCTCATCCAACGGCAGGCCGACGACCCGCAGGAGGTGTTGCGGTTGGCCCGCAGCCAGGAGCGGGAGCTGCGGAAATGGCTTTTCGAGGATTCCGGCCCCGCGCAGTCGAGCTTGGCCGCGGCCCTGCGGACCATCGCGGGCGAGGTGGAGGACCAGCACGGCGTGAAGGTGGCGCCGGTGACCGTGGGCGACGTCTCGATGGACGTCGACGGCTCCGGCTCGGGTCTGCCGAAGGAACACTTCACCGCTCTGCTCGGCGCGAGCAGGGAAGCGCTGGTCAACGCCGCCAAGCACGCGGGTGTCCCGGAGATCGACCTGTTCGCCGAGGTCGAACCGCATCAGGTGAGCATCTTCGTCCGTGACCGCGGCTCCGGCTTCGACCTGGCGGCCGTGCCGGAAGACCGTCGCGGCCTGGCGAAGTCCATTCGCGGACGGGTCGAGCGCCGCGGGGGCCAGGTGGACATCCTGTCGACGCCGGGCCGCGGCACCGAGGTCCGAATCATCATGCCGCGGACGGATTCCGGCTGCGCCACCCAGGACGAAGAGCCCGCTCGGGCCGCCCACTAGGCGCGTTCGGCGCCCGCGCGGGACGTGACGGGCGCACGGGGGACGAGTGTGGTACGGGTTGGGGGTCATGGGTCGGTTAGGAGAAGTAGGTGACCGTGCGGGTCTTTCTCGTCGATGATCACGCCGTCTTCCGGTCGGGTGTGCGTGCGGAATTGAGCCGTGAGGCGGACATGGAGGTGGTCGGGGAGGCCGGAGGGGTCGCGGAGGCGGTGGCCGGGATCAACGCCGAGCGACCGGACGTCGTCCTGCTCGACGTGCACATGCCCGACGGCGGGGGAGTGGCGGTGCTGGCGGGTATCGATCCCGGGCCGGTGTGCTTGGCGCTGAGTGTGTCCGACGCGGCCGAGGACGTGATCGCGGTGATCCGGGCCGGGGCCAGAGGATATGTCACCAAGACGATTTCGGGTGCCGAGCTGGCCGACGGCATCCGCCGGGTGGCGGGCGGCGACGCGGTCTTCAGCCCGCGCCTGGCCGGCTTCGTCCTGGATTCGTTCACCGGGAGGTCCCCGGTGCCCGAGCCGCCCCTCGACCCCGAACTGGACTCCCTGACCCCGCGCGAACTGGAGGTGCTGCGCCTGCTCGCGCGCGGCTACACCTACCGCGAGATCGCCGAATCCCTGTTCATCTCGGTCAAAACCGTGGAGACGCACGCCTCCAATGTGCTGCGCAAGACGCAGCAGTCCAACCGCAACGCCCTGACCCGATGGGCACACCGCCGCCGCATCGACTGACCGTCGTCCGGGACGGCTGGGTCGAGGTCAGAGGACGGCGACGATGATCCCGATGATGATGATCAGGCCGATCAGCAGGCCGACAGCGATGGCCAAGGGCGCGTTGCCGGGCTGGGCGTTCTTGGTGCGCTGCGGGGGCGGGGCCGCAGCCGCACCCGCGAGGTTGCGGTGCGGGCGGGGAAGGGGCGTGGAGTGCGGGCTGCGGATCCCGGACGCCGAGTTGCGTGCGGCCCAGAACGGAATGGTTCCGTCCTCGGTGCGGACGGGCGCGCCGAGAATGTAGGGCCCGGTGCCGGGACCGAAAGCGGCGGTGAGGATCTCGTCGCGCGCCTCGGCCATGGTCGGGCGGCGCTGCGGCGCGGGTTCCATCATGTGCAGCAGCGCCTGGGTGAGCACGCCGCTGCGGGTCGGCGGGATGATCTGCGCCATGGCGGCGCGGTGCACGATGACGTCGCTGTCCTCGTCGAAGCCGTACGGCGGCTGTCCTTCGATCGCGGTGTAGAGCGTGGCGCCAAGGGAGAACACGTCGCTGGCCTTGGTCGGTTGCGCTCCGCGCGCGACCTCGGGGGGCAGATAGGAGGGGGTGCCGGTGATCACGCCGTCCGGCTCGTCGAGCAGGTCGC
Organism: Nocardia sp. NPDC003726; assembly: GCF_053586955.1. Lineage (NCBI taxonomy): Bacteria > Bacillati > Actinomycetota > Actinomycetes > Mycobacteriales > Nocardiaceae > Nocardia > Nocardia sp. NPDC003726. Next base: position 68,530 of record NZ_JBSFNF010000021.1, read on the forward strand.
CCGCGCCACGGGAGATGCCGAAGTCGCTGAGTTTCGCCATGCCGACGCCGGGGCCACGGTCGGCGACGAGGATGTTGCCGGGCTTGATGTCGCGGTGCACGATGCCGACCGCGTGCGCGGCGGCCAGCGCGTCGGCGACCTGGGCGCCGATCTGCGCGACCTCGATCGGCGGCAGCGTGTCGACCAGCGCCAGCGCCTTCGCCACGCTGCGCGAGGGCAGGTGCTCCATCACCAACCACGGCTCACCGGCCTCGAGCACCACGTCGTACACGGCGATCGCGTGGTCGTGCGAGAGTTTGGCGGCGACCCGGCCCTCGTGCATGATCTGGTTGCGGACCGCGTCGGCTTCGGCCTCGTCGAGCCCGGCCGTGGTGAGCACCTGCTTGATCGCGACGTCCCGGTCCAGCAGTCGGTCGTGCGCCAGCCAGACCGCGCCCATGCCGCCGCCACCCAGCTTCGACTGGAGGCGGTAGCGGCCTGCGACGAGATATTGGGGGCCGACAGTGGGACGAGCGCGTTCGGTCACGGGTGCAGGGTAGCGGAAAATGAGGCTAGCTGGCCTGATTCGTGTTCGCGCATAGGCGGGCAGGAGGCACTGTTATGTGCCACGCACGCTCTCGGTTCGTATGTGTGCCACAAACCATACCGATGAACCGGGCGCCGGGCGTGGTGGCCGGGTCTGCGACACCATACCGAGGAAACGGGGGTGGTGGCCGGGCGCGCGCGGAACGGGGCAGCCGCGACACGCGCCGCGGGAACCCTTGACGGAAACCTGGGGGTCGGTTTCTACTGTCTCGGTATCGAACGTATATTCGATATCAATCGATAGCTGAATCGGTGCTGGCACTCGAATCGAGGGTCGCTCCGCATGCTTCGCCTCGGGTCCATCGTGGGAAGTAGGTGGTTGGGATGGGTTCGGATGCGATATCGCAGGGAGGGGTGAATCGGGGCGCGCTGCCGCGCGGTGGTGGGCGTGAGGGCGCCCCTTCCCTGGCTGAGCTGCGCAGACGTATGGCCGCAGTGCCGGGCCGCGGGGAATCGGCGGCGCAGCGTGTCCCGCTCGGCGCCGAGTCGCGCCGACCGGCATTACCGGTGCCCGCAGCGCTCGCACCATTGTTGCCGGAGGGTGGCTTGGTCGCCGGTTCCGTGGTGGCGTACACGGGGGCGAATTCGCTGCTGGCCGGTCTGCTCGCCGCGGTGACCGAAGGTGGCGGGCACGCCGCGGTGGTGGGCATGCCCCGCCTCGGTCTGCTCGCCGCGGTGGAGATGGGGGCACAGCTGCGGCGGCTGGCCGTGATCGCCGATCCCGGCCCCGACCCGGTGGAGGTGGCCGCGGTGCTGCTCGACGGGCTCGATCTGGTCGTGCTCGGCCTCGGCGGCGGGGCCGTCGCGCCCGCGCGCAGCCGGGTGATCGCGGCCCGTGCCCGCAACAAGGGCGCCACCCTGGTGGTCGCCGACGGTCGCTGGCCCGGCGCGTCCCTCCAGCTCGATGCTCGCGTCGCGGGGTACGCCGGTCTCGGCCGCGGGCGCGGACGATTGCGTTCGCTCGGTTTGGCCGTCGAAGTGCGCGGCAAGGCGGGACCGCCGCGGCGCGGGCGGTTGGATCTGTGCCCGAACGCGGGGCGCGTGGAATGGGTGCTGCGCGAAAAGGCGGCTCCGGCGGTCGAAGCCGTCGACACGCAGGAGGCGGTGTCGTGAGTGCGGCGGCCCGCTCCTCGGTTTCCGCGGGTCGTGCGGCGCCGTGATCCGATCGAAGCGGGTGCTGGCCCTGTGGTGCCCGGACTGGCCCGCGGTCGCCGCGGCGGCGGTGGCGGGCCTGCCCGCTACGCGGCCGGTGGCGGTGCTGTTCGCCAACCGGGTGGTGGCCTGTTCGGCGATCGCGCGAGCCGAAGGGGTGCGCCGCGGGCTGAAGCGCAGAGAGGCGCAGGCGCGCTGCCCCGAGTTGTTCCTCGCGCAACAGGATCAGGATCGGGACGCGCGGCTGTTCGAACCGCTGGTCGCCGCGGTGGCCGCGACCATGCCCGGCGTGGAGGTCCTGCGCCCCGGGCTGCTCGTGCTCGGTGCGCGCGGTGCGGCGCGGTTCTTCGGCTCCGAGGAGGCGGCGGCCGAACGCCTGGTGGACGCGGTGGCCGCGGCCGGGGCGGAAGCGCAGATCGGGATCGCCGACGAACTGTCGACGGCGGTGATCGCCGCCCGGCGCGCCGCGATCGTGCCTCCGGGGGAGGGCGCGCGGTTTCTGGCACCGCTGCCGGTCGGGGAGCTCGCGGTCGAACCGAGCTTGGCCGCCCCGGAACGCGCCGACCTCGTCGATCTGCTGCACCGTTTGGGTCTGCGCCGGATCGGCGATTTCGCCGCGCTCTCCGCGGCGGAGGTCGCCTCCCGGTTCGGCGTCGACGCCGTGCTCGCGCATCGCTGCGCCAGAGCCGAGCCGGAGCGCCCGCCGTCCGCGCGGCAGCCACCGCCGGATCTGGTGGTGGAGTACCGCTGTGATCCGCCGATCGAGCGGGTCGATGCGGCCGCCTTCGCCGGTCGCATGCTCGCCACCCGGCTGCACGGCGCGCTCGCGGCCGCCGGGCTGGCCTGCACCAGGCTTTCGGTGCGTGCGGAAACCGAGTCGGGGGAAGGGCTTTCGCGGATCTGGCGCTGCGCAGAGCCGCTCACGCCGGAGGGCACGGCGGACCGGGTGCGGTGGCAGTTGGACGGCTGGCTCACCCGGCGCGACGGCGCGCGGCCCACCGCGCCGATCACCGTGCTGCGGCTGGAACCGGTCGAGGTGGTCACGGCGGGCGCGCTGCAACTCGGGTTGTGGGGCGGGGACGGGGCCGAGGACGAGCGGGCCCGCCGCGCGCTCATCCGGGTGCAAGGGCTGCTCGGCGGGGAAGCGGTGCGGGTCGGCGTGCTGAGCGGCGGACGTGGACCCGCCGAACGCATCACCATGGTCGCGCTGGGCGACGAACTCGTCCCAGCGGCCGACCCCGCGCAACCCTGGCCGGGACGGCTGCCCGAGCCCGCCCCGGCCGTGATCCTGCTGAACCGTCCGCTGGTGCGGCTGGAAACCGCCGACGGCGCGCTGGTCAAGGTCACCGACCGCGCCCTCTTCGACGCCGACCCCGCGCTGCTGCGCTGGGGGAGCAAACAGTGGCGGCTCACCGGCTGGGCAGGCCCGTGGCCGGTGGACGAACGCTGGTGGTCAGCCGGCTCGGGCGACGCGGAATGCACCGCCCGCGCGCAGGTCCAACTCGACGACGCCACCGCGGCCAGCCGGGTGCTGCTGCTGCTCTATCGCGACGAAACATGGTGTGCGGAGGGTCTTTACGACTGAGCACTCTCAGTCGGGGCGCGACCACACGGTCGCCAACGTGAACGGATGTCCGCGCAGGGCCGCCCATTTCGGTTTGCGAGCCAGCCACGCGTCGTCGACCAGCGCCTCGGCTACCTCGGTGAGGACCCAGCCTGCGTCCAGTCCGGCCGACAGGTGCTCGCTGATCAAGTGCAGATGGGTGCTGATCGCCACCGGTTCGCCCGATGGGTCGGTGTAGTGCGTCGGCATGCCGGACACCATGATGAATTGCGGGTGGTAGCTGACCAGTACGCAGCGCGCGCCCGGCGCGGCCAGCCGTGACGCCTCCGCGTAGAACGGCGCCAGCTCCGGCAGGTGCTCGTCGATCAGTGAGGCGATCACCAGGTCGTAGGCGCCTTCCGGCAGGCCGGTGGCCCGCACGTCCGCTCGGGTCAGCGTGGTGTGGGCGCCGCGTTCGGCGGCCAACGCCAGCATCCCCTGGCTCACGTCCACGCCGTCGATATGCGGTATTCCCCGCTCGCGCAACCAACTTCCGGTTCGCCCGGTGCCACAGCCGAGGTCGGCCGCGCGCCGCACTCCGCCGAGGTCGAGCCGCAATCGCCCGAGCAGAGCGAGATCCATCTCGTCCAGGACGGTCTGCTCGTAGGTGGGTGCCCATCCGTCGTACCCCGTGGCCACGTCGACGGTGCGGTAGTCGCGGCGGTCGAAGTCGGCGAAGGAGGGCATGCGGCGAGTATTGCTCCGAGTTCGCCCCTGCGCCAGGCATTTATCGCGCTGCTCGAAACACCACCGTGGAGAACGGCCTTCGCGAGGCTCGGATCTCATCCCGGTGAGTGCCGCCCGAACTGCGTTTTCGCCGTTGCGTGATCAGCGCTACACCGCGCGGGGGTGAGGCATGACTGCCGGTATCCTTCATTGTCGTGGATCTGACGCTTGGCCAGGTGACATTCGGAGACGTGCGGATCGCCTATCGGGATTCGGGGGTGGGCGCGGTCAGCGACATTCCCGTGCTGCTCGTGCACGGCATGGGCGGCGACGGGCACACGTGGGATCGGTTCGCCCGTGTCCTCGTGCGATCCGGACGCCGCGTGATCATCCCCGACCTCCGTGGACACGGCCGTAGCTCACACACCGATTCCTATCTTTTCGACGAGTTCGGCGACGATCTGCTGCGCCTGTGCGACCACTTGGAACTGCCCGCGGTGGATCTGGTCGGGCACTCGCTCGGCGGTTACGCGGTGTCGCGCGTCGCGCAGGAGCGGCCGGAACTCGCGCGCAGGCTGGTCATCGAGGAGTGCCCGCTCCCGCTGCGGTCCGGCGCCGAGGAATTGCGCCTGACCCGCCGGTTCCCGACCGTGCCCGAACTGTGGCACGCCACCTCCAGCCTGGTCCTGCACCCGCGCGCGGTGCTCGCCTTCGACCGTTCCATGACGAAGACCGCGCTGGAGCAGTTCCGCAAGCCGAACCCCGAGTGGTGGGACCGGCTCTCCGACATCACCGCTCCCACTCTGGTGCTGTGCGGTGGACCGGGCGGCATGGTGGACCCGGAAAAGCTCGCCATCCTGCAAGACAGCATCACCGACTGCACGGTGACCACCTTCACCTGCGGCCACAGCATCCACCGCGACCGCTACCTGGAGTTCGCCGCGGCGGTCCGGCCGTTCCTGGCGGGCTGAACCCCGTTAGGGCGCCGGATTTCACCAATGGGTGCCGGGGACCCAGCGGGCGGCGCGCCGTAAGGCCGTGCCCGTGACGCGGCGCGTGGTGGATCGGGGCCGGGGCCGGGGCTCGGGGAGAGCGGCGACGGGTTCGGCCGGTTCGTGGGATGCCGTCGGCTCGCCTTTGGCCGCGGGGGAGTCGGGCAGGGCGCGGTAGTAGCGGTGCAGGACCCGGTCGCGGATCTTCGGGGTGAGCAGCGCGCCGTATTCGGCGAGGGTGCCCAGCGGCACGTCGATGCGCTTGGGGCGTTCGGTCAGCGCGCGCACGATGGTGGCCGCCGCCCATTCGGGTGACTCGGCGGGGCCCTGGTCGCCGCTCGGGGCGATCATCGGCGTGCGCACCAGCGGCATGTGGATGGTGGTGAATGTGACGCCGTCCGCCATGGTCTCGACGGCCGCCACCTCGGTGAACTTGTCCAGCGCCGCCTTGCTGGCCAGGTACGCCGCGAACCGGGGTGTGGCGACCTGCACGCCGGCGCTGCTGATGTTGACGATGTGCCCGAACTTGCGTTCCCGCATCTGCGGCAGCAGGCCGAGGGTCAGTCGCAACGCGCCGAAGTAGTTCACGGCCATGGTGCGTTCGAAGTCGTGCAGCCGGTCGGTGGAGCGATGGATGGCGCGGCGGATGGAGCGGCCCGCGTTGTTCACCAGCATGTCCACGTGGCCGTGTTCGTTCAGGACGGTCTCGAGGACCTGATCGACGGAGTCGGAATCGGTGACGTCGCAGGAATATCCGTAGGCCGACCCACCCGCGGCTCTGATCTCGTCGACGACGCCGGCGAGTTCCTCGCCCCTGCGCGCGAGCAGGAACACGGTGGCGCCCTTGCCCGCGACCGCCAGCGCCGCCGCGCGGCCGATTCCGGAGGACGCCCCGGTGATGAGGACGTGCCGTCCGGTGAGGTCGCGGTTGTGGCGCCGGCGGCGGACGGGCTCAGCGGAGGCGTCGGTCATCGCTGCTGCTCCTTTGCAGGTCGGGTGCCCATGAACTTACTCCGAAGTAAGTTCGCTGCCAAGTGGCCTTCGTCACGTCCCCGTGGGCCGGTTCCGGTCGTCGCCGCGGCCTGCCCGTCCGCTCGGGAATCGCACGCGGCCTGCGGATTTGCCAATGCGCGAAACGCTTCGAACAACCCTCGAAACGTTCGAACATATGTGCGATACTTCAGCGCATGTCGGACGATCGGATGGCGGAGGTGTTTGCCGCGGTGCGGCTCGGTGGCGTCGACCCCGCGGCGGGGCGACGGGCGTTGGAAAAGCTCTGGGACGAACTCGGCGAACGCGGCGGAGCGTTGCAGCGCTGCGTGGTCGCACACCATCTCGCCGATCTCCAGGAGGAGCCCGCCGAGGCGCTGCGCTGGGATCAGCGCGCGCTGGCCGCGGTCTTCGGGCCCGGCGTGCCGCTGGACGAAGGACTGCGCGGCTTCTTGCCGTCGCTGTATCTGAACCTGGCCGACAGTCATCGCCGGGTCGGGGAGTTCGAAGTGGCCAGGATGCAGTTGGCCATCGCGCGCGGCCATCTCGACGTCCTCGCCTCCGATGCCTACGGCGCGCTCATCCGAACGCGCCTGCGGGGTGTCGAGGCGGCTCTGGCCGCCGGTTCCGTCGAACGTCTTCGTGCGTCCTGACCTGCCTGTACATCTCCTGTATTCGAATGTATGTTCGAGGCGAGGAGGTGAGTCGTGGGCTGGGGCAACGGACCGCCGAGCTGGGCGGAGATGGAGCGGGTGCTGTCCGGACGGGCGAGCCAGGAGGCGGCGTATCCGGGCGACGGCGGCGACAGTCCGGCATGGTCGCGTAAGCGCGGCGAGTACCGTCCCGAGCCGGTGCGCCGCAACGATGAACCGCGGGTTCCGTACGCGGAGTTGCACGCGCACTCGGCCTACAGCTTCCTGGACGGTGCCAGTCAGCCGGAGGAACTGGTGGAGGAGGCGGTGCGGCTCGGCCTGACCGCGATCGCGCTCACCGACCACGACGGCTTCTACGGCACCGTCCGCTTCGCCGAGGCCGCCAAGGAATGGGGCATGCCCACCGTCTTCGGGGCCGAACTGTCGCTCGGCACGGCACTCGAACCGCAGGTGCCCACGCGTGGGCACGCCGCAGCTCCCGACTCGGCGCCGCGCACCGGCGCGCCGGACCCGGCCGGGCCGCACCTGCTGGTGCTGGCCCGCGGGCAGGAGGGTTACCGCAGGCTCTCCCGCGAGATCGCCGCCGCGCACATGGCCGCGGGCGAGAAAGGCATCCTGCGCTACGACCTGGACACGCTCACCGCGGCGGCCGATGGGCATTGGCACATCCTCACCGGATGCCGGAAGGGTCACCTGCGCCAGGCGCTCGACCTCGACTTGCGCGCGGGCAGCACCCGGCTCGAACGTGCGGAAGCGGCCCTGCGGGAGCTCGCCGACCGCTTCGGCGCCGACCGGGTGAGCGTGGAACTCACCCATCACGGCATCCCCGAGGACGACGAACGCAACGCGCGTCTCATCGCCTTGGCCGATCGCGTCGGCCTGCCCGTGCTCGCCACCACCGGAGCGCACTTCGCCGCACCGAGCCGGCGCCGCAGGGCCATGGCGCTCGCGGCGATCCGGGCCAGGCAGAGCCTGGACGAGATGGCGGGCTGGCTGGCCCCGGCGGGTGGCGCGCACCTGCGGTCGGGGGCGGAGATGGCGCGATTGTTCGCCGACTGCCCGCAGGCGGTGGCGAACGCGGCGGCCCTGGCCCGCGAATGCGCCTTCGACCTGCAGTTGATCGCCCCGAACCTGCCGCCCTTCGACGTGCCCTCCGGACACGACGAGCAGTCCTGGCTGCGCGAACTCGCCATGGCCGGCGCCGCCGCGCGCTACGGGACGCCCGAGCAGAACCCCGAGGCGTACCGGCAGATCGAGCACGAGCTCGCGGTGATCAACGACCTGGAATTCCCCGGATACTTCCTGGTGGTGCACGACATCGTCAGCTTCTGCAAGGCCAACGACATCCTCTGCCAGGGCCGCGGTTCGGCGGCCAACTCCGCGGTCTGCTACGCGATCGGCATCACCAATGTCGATCCGGTGCGCAACCGGTTGCTGTTCGAGCGTTTCCTCTCCCCGGAGCGCGACGGTCCGCCGGACATCGATATCGACATCGAGTCCGACCGCAGGGAAGAGGCGATCCAGCACGTCTACCGCAAGTACGGCCGCGAGTACGCCGCGCAGGTGGCGAATGTGATCACCTATCGCGGCAAGTCCGCGGTGCGCGACGCCGCACGGGCGCTGGGGTTCTCGCCCGGCCAGCAGGACGCGTGGAGCAAGCAGGTGAGCCGCTGGACCGGTGTGGGCGCCGAGACGAACACCGACATCCCCGCCGAGGTGCTGGAACTGGCCGCCGATATCGAGGGTTTGCCGCGGCATCTGGGCATCCACTCCGGCGGCATGGTGATCTGCGACCGGCCGATCGCCGACGTCTGCCCGGTGGAATGGGCGCGCATGCCGGGCCGCAGCGTCCTGCAATGGGACAAGGACGATTGCGCGGCCATCGACCTGGTGAAGTTCGACATGCTCGGCCTCGGCATGCTCTCCGCCCTGCACTACATGATCGACCTGGTGCGCGAGCACAAAGGCGAGACCGTCGAGCTGCACGCGCTCGATCTGGCCGAACCCGAGGTCTACGAGATGCTTTCGCGCGCGGACTCGGTCGGCGTCTTCCAGGTGGAGTCGCGCGCGCAGATGGCCACCCTGCCCCGGCTGCGCCCGCGTAGCTTCTACGACCTGGTGGTCGAGGTGGCGCTGATCCGTCCCGGCCCGATCCAGGGCGGGTCGGTGCACCCCTACATCCGCAGGCGCAACGGAGCCGAGGACGTCGTCTACGACCATCCGGCACTGAAGAATTCGCTGGAACGCACGCTCGGCGTTCCGCTGTTCCAGGAACAACTCATGCAGATGGCTGTCGACGTCGCCGGATTCACCGCCGTCGAGGCCGATCAGCTGCGCCGCGCCATGGGCTCCAAGCGGTCGCCGGAGCGCATGGAGCGCCTCAAGGCGCGGCTCTATCAGGGCATGCGCGAGCGGCACGGCATCACGGGCGAGGTCGCCGACCGCATCTACGAGAAGCTCTACGCTTTCGCGAATTTCGGCTTCCCCGAGAGTCATTCGCAGAGCTTCGCCTCGATCGTGTACTACTCGGCCTGGTTCAAACTGCACCATCCCGCGGCCTTCTGCGCGGGCCTGCTGCGCGCCCAGCCGATGGGCTTCTACTCGCCGCAATCGCTGGTCGCCGACGCGCGCAGGCACGGGGTCGCGGTGCACGGTCCCGATATCAACGCCAGTCGCGCCGAGGCCACCCTCGAGGCGAAGGGCACCGAGGTGCGCCTCGGTCTCGCCGCGATCCGCCAGATCGGTGACGACCTCGCCGAACGCATCGTGGCCGCGCGGGGCGATCGGCCCTACACCTCCTTCCTCGACCTGACCGGCAGAGTGGAACTCACTGTCGCGCAAGCGGAATCGCTCGCCACGGCGGGCGCGCTCGGCAGCCTCGGCAGCACCCGCCGCGCGGCGCTCTGGGCGGCGGGCGCGGCCGCGGGCGAGCGCCCCGACCGGTTGCCCGGCACCGGCGCGGCCACCACCGCGCCCATGCTGCCCGGGATGAGCGATCTGGAGACCGCCGCCGCCGACGTCTGGGCCACTGGCGTCTCGCCGGGCAGCTATCCGACGCAGTTCCTGCGCCCGCACCTGGACGCCCTCGGCGTCATCCCCGCCTCCGGCCTGCTCACCGTGCCCGACGGCTCGCGGGTCCTGGTGGGCGGCGCGGTGACGCACCGGCAGCGTCCCGCGACTGCGGAGGGCGTCACCTTCCTCAATCTGGAAGACGAGACCGGCATGGTGAACATCGTCTGTTCGCTGGGGCTGTGGCGGCGTTACCGGCGCCTCGCCCAAGGCGCCGCCGCCCTGCTCATCCGGGGCCGGGTGCAGAATGCCGAGGGCGTGGTCAGCGTGGTGGCCGAACATCTGCAGCGCATGGATCTGCGGATGGCGTCCAAATCGCGCGACTTCCGTTGAGCCCGTTGCTTTAAGGAAGTGTTAGAAGCGCTCTAGAGAACCGTTATGCGCGGCTTTTCCGGCGGTGTCAACGGCTACTGTGCCAAGCATGAGGAAGCAGCTTGCTGTGCTGTGCGCCGGCGTGCTCGGGTTGATCTTGCTCACCGGCTGCGGTGACGACGACGCGACGCGCGCCCTGGATCGGACATCATCGGTGCTCACCGGGCCGGGGCCCGCCGCCCCCGCACTGGTGCCGCCGGGGCTGCACGAGCAGGCGCCGCCGAAGCGGGACAACGATTCCGGCGCCGAACCGACGTCCACCCGCAAGGAGGTGGTCACCGGCAGCGTCGAGATCACCGCGGACGCGCCGGTCGCCGCGGCGGGCACGATCATCGACCAGGTGCGCGCCGCGGGCGGCCGAGTCGACAGCCGCACCGAGCAGCCCGGCACCGACGACACCGAGCCGAGCGCCACGCTCGTCGTCCGGCTGCCCGCGGACAAGACCGACGCGTTCATCGCGGGCCTCGGCGGAGTCGGACGGATCACCCGGGTCAGCACCAACCGCGACGACGTCACCATGCACTGGGAGGACCTGGACGCGCGGATCAAGGCGCTGCAAGCTTCGGTCGACCGGCTGCGCGGGCTCATCGCGGGCGCCACCACCACCTCCGACCTGATCGCCGCCGAGCAGGCGCTGTCGAGCCGCCAAGGGGAACTGGACAGCCTCACCGCGCAGAAGCGCAGGCTCGACGACCAGGTCGCCCTGTCCACGCTGACCATCGACGTCAGCACCGATCCCAGGAAGTCCGGCGACGATCCCGACAGCTTCTGGGATGGCGTCGTCTCCGGCTGGAACTCCCTGGTGGACTGGTTGCAGGACGCGATCGTGTTCAGCGGCAAGGCGATTCCGTGGCTCGGATTCCTGGCCGGGGCGCTCGCCGTGCTGTGGGGCGTCGTGCGCTTGGTGCGGCGGCGCGGGCCCGCGCCGGGTGGGGGAGAATCGGCACCGGCTCCCACGGAACCGGTGAGCGGCGCCTCCGACGGCGCGGAAACCAGCGCAGGAGGCAAGCGTGCCGACGGTGGTCAGGGCGACGATCAAGCCGAACAGCCGTAAGGGCCCGCTGGTGGAGACCCTCGACGATGGCAGCCTGCAACTGTACGTGCGGGCTCCCGCCGTCGAGGGCAAAGCCAACAAGGCGGCCATCGAGTTGCTGGCCGACCACTACGGCGTCCCCAAGTCCGCCGTCCGGTTGACCGCGGGCGCGACTTCCCGCTTCAAACGATTCGAGATCGACGAGTCCTGACGCCGATCAAATGCCGCCGGGGAAACCGAGCTGGCGCCATGCTTCGTAGACGGTCACCGCGGCGGCGTTGGAGAGGTTCATGGAGCGGCGGCCGGGCAGCATCGGGATGCGCAGCCGGTCGGTGATGCGTGGGTCGGCCAGCACTTCCGCGGGCAGTCCGGTGGGCTCGGTGCCGAACAGCAGCACGTCGTTCTCCCGGTAGGCCACGTCGGTGAACCGTGTGGTGCCCTGGGTGGTGAACGCGAAAACCCGCTCCGGGCGCAGCGCCTCCCACGCCGCCGCGAGATCCGGATGCACCGTCACCGACGCCAGATCGTGGTAATCCAACCCGGCCCTGCGCAACTTCGGCTCCGACAGATCGAACCCCAACGGCTCGATCAGATGCAGATGACACCCGGTCCCCGCGACCAACCGGATCGCGTTGCCGGTATTCGGCGGAATGCACGGCTCGTGGAACATCAGATGGAACACGGGTGTCAGTCAACCAGGTGATCGAGAGCGACCGCGAACGGTGATCCCCGGCTCGTGGGCCGTCGGAGAACCGGATCCGGACGATCGGGCGTGCGGCCGTCCAGGACTCAGCCGAAGCTGCCCGTACTCGGCTTGCCGATCACGTCGACGGTGACGATCTCGGTCACCGACGTATCGCCCCCACGGGGATCGTCGGTGGGGCGTTCCCAGGCGCATGCGCCACGCACGCGCATCCGCCCTGCGGGCAGGGAACCGTTGCCCAGCGACGTCTGGACCATCTTGCCGTCGGCGATGGCGAACGACGTGGGGTGGTTGCCGCCGAAGATCTCCCCGGTGTCGTCGTTGTACACCCAGCACACACCCTCGGCGTTGGGGTTGTGGAATTTCGCCGACACGGTTCCGGGCACGGAGAAGACCTCCTCGAGCACCGGAGGCGACAGCGGAGGTGTCGCGGCAGCGGTGGCGCCGGAACCGAGCGCCACCGGAATCGCGGCGAGCGCGAGAAGGGGGAGTCGTCGCAGGATCATGCTCGAGATGATGCCAGCGGACCGGCTGACTTCCGCCGTCGGTCGAACGCATCAGTCGGGCAGGAGCCGCAGATGCGAGCGATGACGCGTGCGGACCGCATTGAAGTGCCTGCGATCCAAGGTCGCGATCTGGTGCGCATCCAATCGTTCGGCGACGGCAAGCACGGCGGCATCGACGGCTCCCAACGGGAAGTCGGCGTATTTGCGAATCAGCTCCGCCATACGCAACAGGTCCGCGGAGGTGAGATCTACAAGGCAGATCTCCTCGTTGGCGATAGATTCCAGGAACGTAGCTTCAGCCGCCGGACCCACGCGGGTTTCCACGAAATAGCAGACTTCCGCGAGCACGGGGCTCGGGATGAGCAGCGGCCCGGGGTGGGTCTCCAATAGACGCAGGCAGCGCTGATGATCAGCGTCATTCTTGTTCAGGACGGCCACGAGCGGCCCTGTGTCGCAGACGATCACGAGGCTTATTCGCCCAGCTCTTCGCGCAGGATCTCCTCAGACCTCGCGGCGAGATCGGGTTCGGCGTGCATCAGGCCCGCGAAGGAGAGATGCCGACGCCGTTCGCCGCCGATCTCGGCGGCCGGGGATTGCTGTGGAACGTCGGTGACGACCAACTGCAACGCGACCGCCCGCAGCGCACGTGCTTGATCAGGCGTGAGCCGATCGACCAGGCGATGCAGGTCTTCGTAGTCGTGCGCTGCGGTCATGCCGTCGATTGTAGTGAGGACCGAGCTGGTGGGGCACTCCGACGAACTCTCCGTTGCATCCCGGCGAAGGTGCCGGTACCGGTCGGAGGTCGGGCGGTCTGCAAGAATCGGGGGGTGACCGATGCCGACACGCCTATTTCGGAGCACCGGGCGGGGGCCCGCGGTTTGTGGGCGGAGTTCTTGCGCTCCCATCTGCCCATGGTGGTCGTGACGCTGGTCATCGTGGTGGCGGTGGTGTTCGTGGCGTCCGATCGGTGGCGGCGCGGGGCGTTCTTCTTCGGGGGCGCGACGCTGCTGGCGGCGGCGTTCCGGCTGTGCCTGCCGACCGCGCGGGTGGGGCTGCTGGCGGTGCGCGGTAAGCCGTTCGACGTCGGCGCGCTGACGCTGCTCGGCTCGAGCATTCTTTTCCTCGCGGCCACGATCAATACTCTCGGCGTCGGCTGAGGGCCTGCGAGCGGCGCAGACGTGGCGCAACTCGAGACCGGACGGAATTAACTTGGCGCTGCGCGGTGAGGTAGCCCGGGACAGGGCTTCTCAGCGTCCGGGTCGCATACCGGCGCGGGCCAGTCGCATGGTCTCGGTCAGCAGTTTCGACACCGCCGCGGCCTCGGTGAGGAATCCGTCGTGCCCGTCGCGCGAGTGCACGATCTCCAACCCGTCGCAACCGGGCAGCAGATCGGCGAGTTCCTGCTGGGTCCGCAGCGGATACAGCCGGTCGGAGTCGACGCCGCCGACCACGCAGGGCACCGGCGTCGCCGCGAGCGCCGCCTCGACTCCGCCCCGGCCGCGGCCGACGTCGTGGCGGTTCATCGCCTCGGTCAGCAGGACGTAGGTGGCGGGATCGAAACGCTTGCACAGCTTCTCGGCCTGATGGTCCAGGTAGCTCTGCACCGCGTAGCGGCCGCCGTGCCACGGGTCCTCGCCGTCCTGCGGCTTGTTCTCGAACCTGTGATCCAGCTCGAACTCGGTGCGGTAGGTCAGGTGCGCGATCCGCCGGGCCAGGGCCATTCCCGTCGTCGGAGCGCGTCCGGTGCCGTGATAGTCGCCGCCCTGCCAGTCCGGATCGGCCTTGATCGCCGCGATCTGGGTGGTCTGGGTGCCGATCTGATCGGCGGTGGCGCGCGCCCCGACCGCGAGCACCAGCGCCGCGGCGACCCGCTCCGGTGCGCCGACCATCCACTCCAGCACTCGCATACCGCCCATCGACCCGCCGACCACGGCGGCGAGCCGCTCGACGCCGAGCACGTCCAGCAGCGCGGCCTCCGCGGTCACCTGATCGCGGATCGAGATCTCGGGAAACCGCGAGCCCCATGGCTTTCCGTCCGGAGCGGTACTGGACGGCCCGGTGCTGCCCTTGCAGCCGCCGAGCACGTTCGTCGCGATCACACACCATTCGTCGGTGTCCAGCGGCGCGCCGGGCCCGACCATGCCGTCCCACCATCCGGGCAGCGGGTGCACGTCGTCGGCCTTGCCGACGACGTGCGAGTCGCCGGTGAGCGCGTGTTCGACCAGCACGATGTTGTCCAGTCCGGGGGAGAGTTCACCCCAGCGCTGCACCGCGAGGTGGACGTCCGGGATGACCGCGCCGTTCTCCAGTCGCACGTCCCCGATGGCGATGGTGCCGAGCTGTCCATCCGGGGGCGGCAGGACGACGCCTGCGGTCCGCGAGCTCGATTCGGTGTTCACGGTCATGTCGCCGCCGCGAAACCGGCGGGCAGGTCGGCCGGGTCGTCCTGCGCCGGGAGCGAACGCATCCCGAACTCGGCACCGTGGCTGTGCGGGCCCGACTGCGCCCGGCCTCGCTCGGCCCCGGGCGCGGTGAATTCACTCATGGTTTGCTCCCAAGCAGGTGTTCGCCGGTACAGCAGGGGTTAGCGGTGTGTGGGTGACGAACAACAACACATGCCGGCGACCTCCTGTTACGCGCTTGCTCCCGGCTCTCGGGAGCCAGGTCATCACCCGGAGCACCCCACCGCGGCTGGAGGGTTGCCGACCAGCGAGCCGGGGCTTGGCGCTGGTACTCATGACCTGTCCGGCATCATAACCGGCAGGCGGTCAGCGCCCGAAATCCTCCATCGAACTCACTGGTCGACGGCGGTCGGCGTCCCGCAGCAGGTGCGCACGAACTCGTCGTAGGCCTCGGTGAACGCGGCACGCCCCGCTCTGGCCGCGGTCGCCAGGTCGTCGTCGAGGAACACATCGTCGGAGCACTCCATGCCGACGTGGCCGATCAGTTGCCAGGTGCCGACGATGAGCCGCACGGGCCGCGCGTCGGGTGTGGTGCCGAGGCGCTCGGCGACCACCGCGGCGATCGCGGTGTTCTTGGCGTCGGCGTGTTCCATGTTGCGCGCGGCGACCGATGGGCTGCTGCGCAGGATCCGCTGCATCTTCTGGAACTGCCGGAACGACAGCGGGTCCGCCTCGCCCGCCGCGGCGGCTTCATCGACCACGTGCAGGAAGGCCGCGCGCAGCGCCGCGAGTTCGTTGCCCGTGCGGGGCAGCTCGCGCAGCGTCTCGGCGATGGTGCGACCGAAATCCTGGACCGGGCCGAGGACGATGTCTTCTTTGCTGTCGAAATAGCGGTTGATCGTGCGCGGCGAGACGTCCGCCGCGTTGGCGATCTGCTCGATCGTGGTCGCGTCGAAGCCATGGGTGTCGCACAGGTCGAGGGCCGCGGCGATGATGCGCAGCCTGGTCTGTTCCTTCTTGCGTTCGCGCAGGCCACGGGTCGCCGGGCCGCCGGCGGCGCGGTCGGCCGCTGCGCCCGCGCCCGTCGGCGCCGATGACTCGAGCATGCCCCCATGCTAACGCAACCTGCCGTTTTCCTGTCCTTAACAGTCAAATGTCGTATCACGACATTTTTCGCTTGACGCCAAATGTCGCTCGATGACAGGATGGCTCGAGACATCGAGGGACGAGGAGAAGACCGTGACGGAGACGGCGACAGCGGTGCACGCGCCGCGGAAGGCGAGCGGTTCAGCGCGGTGGCTCGCGCTGGCGGTGATCGCATTGGCCCAGCTCATGGTGGTGCTGGACGCCACCATCGTGACCATCTCGCTGCCGTTCGCGCAGCGTGATCTCGACATCAGCGACGGCAACCGGCAATGGATGCTCACCGCCTACACGCTGATCTTCGGCGGCCTGCTGCTGCTCGGCGGCAGGCTGGCCGACTACCTCGGCCGGCGCCGGATCTTCATCGTCGGCCTGATCGGCTTCGCGAGCGCTTCGGCACTAGCCGGTCTCGCGCAGACCGGCGCGGAACTGTTCGCCGGACGCGCGCTGCAGGGCGCGTTCGCCGCACTGCTTGCTCCCGCCGCGCTTTCGCTGCTGTCGGTGACGTTCACCGAGCCCGGCGAGCGGGCCACCGCGTTCGGTGTGTTCGCGGGCATCTCCGCGGGCGGCGCGGCCCTGGGCCTGATCGCGGGTGGCGCGCTCACCGAATACGCCTCCTGGCGGTGGTGCCTGCTGGTCAACACGCCGATCGCGCTGATCGCGCTGGTCGGTGCGCTGGCCTGGGTGGCGAAGGACGTGCCTGCGCCGCGCAGCGGGGGATACGACGTGCCCGGTGCCGTCACCGTGACGCTCGGACTGATCGCCATCGTGTACGGCTTCAGCCGCGCCGCTGACGACGGCTGGCTGGCGGGTAGCACTCTCGCGCTGCTGGTCGCCGGGCTGGCGCTGCTCGTCGCCTTCGTCGCGATCGAACGGCGCTCGGCGAACCCGCTGCTGCCGCTGCACATCCCGGGGGAGATCAACCGGGGCGGCGCGTTCCTGGCCGCGCTGCTCATCCCGATCGCGATGTTCGCGATGTTCCTGTTCCTGAGCTTCTACTTCCAGATCACGCTGGGTTACTCCGCGCTGAAGGCGGGCTTCGCGTTCCTGCCCTTCCCCGCGGGCATCGCGATCTCGGCGGGTGTCACCAGCGCCCTGCTGCCGAAACTCGGCCCGCGTCCGCTGATGCTGGCCGGGGCCGTGCTCGGCGTCATCGGCCTGCTGCTGCTGGCGCAGCTGAGCTACGGCGACAGCTTCCTCGCCGGTGTGCTGCCCGCTCAGGTGCTCATCGCGCTCGGCATGGGTCCGCTGTTCGTCGGCATGCAGACGGTAGCGCTGCACCAGGTGGAGGAAGAGGACTCCGGCGTCGCCTCCGCGT
This sequence comes from Nocardia sp. NPDC003726, assembly GCF_053586955.1. Taxonomy (NCBI): domain Bacteria; kingdom Bacillati; phylum Actinomycetota; class Actinomycetes; order Mycobacteriales; family Nocardiaceae; genus Nocardia; species Nocardia sp. NPDC003726. Next base: position 85,717 of record NZ_JBSFNF010000021.1, read on the forward strand.
TGCTGAACGCGGCGCAGCAGGTGGGCGGCGCGGTCGGGACGGCGCTGTTGACCACCATCTCGGTGCAGGTCGCCAAGACCTTCGCGCACGACAACCCCGGCATCGACAACCTGGCCGCGCGGGCCGCGATCCACAGCTACGACGTGGCCTTCTACGTCGGCGCCGGGTTCTTCCTCGCGGCCGTCCCGATCATCGCGCTGATGATCCGGGACCGGCCGGAGAACCTGATCGAAGGTTCGGAGGAGGGAACGCGGCTTCCGGTCGCGGTCTGATCCGCTGGAACGAGGCCCGCGCGACGTGACGGCGTCGCGCGGGCCGGTTGTGTGCTGGACGGTTGCCGAGCCGCGACGGAAGGCGGATCATGGCGACGACGGCGGTGGTACGGGTGCCCGCCGAGGCGCTGGAAGGCATTGCCTACCAATCGGTAACAAAGGTGGTCCAGCTCACTCCGGGGGCTGCCCGTGCGGTGAGGACTTCGGCAGCAGTACGCTTGTCTTGTTTGCACCACATGTCCCGCCGACAACGCGGGACATATACGTTGTCTGTTGGAACAGCTGGGGTCCGCTCACAAGCGTGTTCGCCTGGCCGTGCAATGAGGGCACCATCCTAGGAGGACACGAAGATCCATGTCCAAGATCAAGGTTGAAGGCACCGTCGTAGAACTCGACGGCGACGAGATGACCCGGATCATCTGGCAGTTCATCAAGGACAAGCTGATCCACCCCTATCTCGACGTGAACCTCGAGTACTACGACCTCGGCATCGAATACCGCGACAAGACCGACGATCAGGTGACCGTCGACGCCGCCGAAGCCATCAAGAAGCACGGCGTCGGTGTGAAATGCGCCACCATCACCCCGGACGAGGCGCGGGTCAAGGAATTCGGCCTGAAGAAGATGTGGCGCTCGCCCAACGGCACCATCCGCAACATCCTGGGTGGCACCATCTTCCGCGCCCCGATCATCATCTCGAACATTCCGCGCCTGGTGCCTGGCTGGACCAAGCCGATCATCATCGGCCGTCACGCCTTCGGCGACCAGTACCGCGCCACCGACTTCAAGGTGTTCCAGGGCGGCACCGTCACCGTGACCTTCACCCCGGACGACGGCAGCGAGCCGATCGTGCACGAGGTCGTGAAGATGCCGGACGAGGGCGGCGTCGTCATGGGCATGTACAACTTCCGCAAGTCCATCGAGGACTTCGCGCGGGCGTCGTTCAACTACGGCCTGCAGCAGAACTACCCGGTGTACATGTCGACGAAGAACACCATCCTCAAGGCCTACGACGGCATGTTCAAAGACACCTTCCAGGACATCTTCGACGCCGAGTTCAAGAGCCAGTTCGACGCCGCCGGCTTGACCTACGAGCACCGGCTGATCGACGACATGGTCGCCTCATCGATGAAGTGGGAGGGCGGCTACGTCTGGGCGTGCAAGAACTACGACGGCGACGTGCAGTCCGACACGGTGGCGCAGGGCTTCGGCTCGCTGGGCCTGATGACCTCGGTGCTGCTGACCCCGGACGGCCGCACCTGCGAGGCCGAGGCCGCGCACGGCACCGTCACCCGGCACTACCGCCAGCACCAGCAGGGCAAGCCGACCTCGACCAACCCGATCGCGTCCATCTTCGCCTGGACCCGCGGGCTCGAGCACCGCGGCAAGCTGGACAACACCCCCGAGGTGATCGGCTTCGCGCAGACCCTGGAGGACGTCGTCATCAAGACCGTCGAAGGCGGCCAGATGACCAAGGACCTCGCGCTGCTCGTCGGCGGTGACCAGGGCTACCTGAGCACCGAGGAGTTCCTCGGCGCGCTGGACGCCAACCTGGCTCGCGCGCTGCGCTGAGCTCACGCGGGCCGAGCCACGGCGCTCGGCCGACGCCGGCGCTGGGTGCTCACCCAGCGCCGGGCTGAACATCGGGCACCCGCCCCGCCATCGGTGGAACGGGTGCCCGGATTGTTTTCGCGGCCGATTCGCCGAGTCGTGGGCGCAGGTCAGCTGGGTCGGCTCACTCCGACTCCGGCAGGACCGAGCGGCACGCTGGTCGGGCTGACCTGCGTCGTTCATGCTCCCGGTGGGCGAACTCACGTTCGCCGGGGAAGCGAATGCGGGCCGGGGCCGGTTACATGAACACGTGACCACCCCCGTGATCGCCAGCACCTCCGCTCCGCCCGGACGCACCGATTGGCACGTGCCCGCCATGCTCGCGCTGGCCCTCGGCGGATTCGGGATCGGCACGACCGAATTCGTCACCATGGGTTTGCTGCCGGACATCGCTTCGGCCATGCGCGTCTCCGAGCCGACCGCGGGGCATGCGGTGTCGGCCTACGCGCTCGGTGTGGTGATCGGCGCGCCCCTGATCGCGGCGCTGTGTGCCCGGATGCCGCGCAGGCGCCTGCTCGTCGCGCTCATGGTCGCGTTCACCGTGGGAAATGCGGCGACCGTTCTGGCGCCCTCGTTCGAGACGCTGGTCTTGGCGCGATTCGTCTCCGGTCTGCCGCACGGCGCCTACTTCGGCGTCGCCTCGCTGGCCGCCGCCACTCTCGCCCCGGCAGGGCAGCGGGCCAAGGCGGTTGCCGCGGTTATGCTGGGGTTGAGCGCCGCCAATGTTGTCGGCGTTCCCGCAGCTACCTGGCTCGGCCAGCATCTCGGCTGGCGCGACGCGTTCGTGGTCGTCGCGCTGATCGGTGTCACCACGGTGGCGGCGCTGCTGCGCTTCGTTCCCGAACTCACCGGCATCACGGTGACCGATCCGCGGACCGAACTCGGTGCGCTGCGCCGTCCGCAAGTGCTGTTGACGTTGCTGGTCGGCGCCGTCGGATTCGGCGGCATGTTCGCCGTCTACACCTACATCGCGACCACGCTCACCGACGTCGCCGGTCTGCGGACCGGGGCGGTTCCGTTGGTCTTGATGCTGTTCGGCGTCGGCATGGTGATCGGGAACATCGTCGGCGGCGCGCTGGCCGACCGTGGCGTGGACCGTGCCGTCGGCATGTCCCTGCTCGCGATGACGGTGATTCTCGGCGGGTTCGTCGCCGCCGCGCACAACCCGTACACCGCGGCCTTCGGCGCGCTGCTGGTCGGCGCTTCCGGAGCCGCGCTGGCGCCCGGTCTGCAAACCCGTCTGATGGACGTCGCGGCCGACGCCCAGACCCTCGCCGCCGCCCTCAACCACGCCGCCCTGAACATCGCCAACGCGGCGGGCGCCTGGCTCGGCGGTCTGGTCATCGCCGCGGGTCTCGGTTACACGGCCCCGGCGGTGGTCGGCACGGCCTTGGCGGCGACCGGCGTCGTGTTGTTCGCGCTGACGGTCTGGACGGCGCGCCGATCACGCGGGTAGCCGGGGTGGCGGCCGACGCGGGCATCGTGACGGATCGGAATCGTTTCCGCGGGACTGCTCCATCGGTGGGGTGATCGCGCGGCGTGACAACCTCGTGGCCGGTGCGCGCCGGACTATTCGGTGGGTCGGCTGCTCAGGGCCCGCCCCGCGATCTCGTGCAGATGCGCCGAGGCCCGCCGCCACCGCCGCCGGGCGCGTTCGTCGTCCGGATCGATGAAGTTCGAAATCAAGATGCCGCGCAGCGCGTCCATCGCCGTGTAGATGAAGTCGCGCGCTTCCTTGCGCCGCACGTCGTCCGGCACGAAACGGGCCACCGACAGCAAGACGGCGTTGTTGACGAACGGCTCGACCTTCTCCATCGCCGCCGCCAGCACCGGGTCGGTCCGCCCGGCCACCCACAGTTCGACCGTCGCGATGAACAGTGGACCCTGGTGCAGGTCCCACAGGAAATCCAGCGCCGCCGCCACCGGATCGTCGCCCGCTTCGACCCGCGACATCTCCCGCATGGCGGTCTCGGCGCGCAGCTGCGCCAGATGGCTGATCGCGGCCACGACCAGATCGGTTTTCGAGCCGAAGTGATGGACCTGGGCCCCGCGGGTCACCCCGGCGCGTTCGGCCACCCGCGGCGTGGTGGTGCCCGAATATCCGTACTCGACCAGACAGTCCACCGTCGCGTCCAGCAACCGGGTGCGCATCTCGGTGCTGCGCTGCTCCTGCGTCCGGCGCTGCTGCTTCACGACTACGCTCCTGGCCACCGCACGATCTTACACTTACATACAGTGCTGTATGTTCCGCCATTCCGAGTGGGTGGCCGGCCCCCTGGGGCGGGGACCTCTGCTGCGGGTCAGTAATCCGCCATGCAGCCGGTAGCGAGGAAACAAGCATGTCTCACTGTATGTAGCAGATGCGACGCAATCGGCTGGTTATTCGCCGTGTCTCGGCGCTATCGGGCACGACCCTTGTTCACTTACATACAACCTTGTATGTTTGTTTCCACTCGTTCCGTCGCTCGCGACGTACGCACAATCTGAGGAGTTCGATGGCGAACAAGGTCTACGTCGTCGGTGTCGGCATGACGAAGTTCGAGAAGCCGGGCCGCCGCACGGTCGAGGAAGCCGACGGCACCACCCGCGCCTGGGACTACCCCGACATGGCCAGGGAATCGGGCACCAAGGCGCTCGCGGACGCGGGAATCGCCTACGACCGGGTGGAACAGGCTTACGTCGGCTATGTGTACGGCGAATCCACCTCCGGGCAACGCGCCGTCTACGAACTCGGCATGACCGGCATCCCGGTGGTCAACGTGAACAACAATTGCTCCACCGGTTCCACGGCGCTGTATCTGGCGGCGCAGGCGATCCGGGGCGGGCTGGCCGAATGCACGCTGGCGCTGGGCTTCGAGAAGATGCAGCCGGGCTCGCTCGCGTCCACCTGGGACGACCGCGAGCAGCCGATGGCCAAGCACGTCATGGCGCTGGCCGAGATCTCCGAGGTGCTGTTCCCGGTGGCCCCGTGGATGTTCGGCGCGGCCGGGCGCGAGCACATGAAGCAGTACGGCACCACCGCCGAGCACTTCGCCAAGATCGGCCACAAGAACCACAAGCACTCGGTGAACAACCCGTATTCGCAGTTCCAGGACGAATACACCCTCGAAGACATTCTCGCCTCGCGCATGATCTACGACCCGCTGACCAAATTGCAGTGCTCGCCGACCTCCGACGGGTCCGGCGCGGTCGTCCTCGCCAGCGAGAAGTTCGTCGACGCCAACGATCTCGCCGGGCAGGCGGTGGAGATCGTCGGCCAGGCGATGACTACCGACTTCGCCTCGACCTTCGACAACACCGCCAAGAACCTGATCGGCTACGACATGAACGTCCAGGCCGCGCGGAAGGTCTACCAGCAGTCCGGACTGGGCCCGGAGGACTTCCAGGTCATCGAACTGCACGACTGCTTCTCGGCCAACGAACTGTTGCTGTACGAAGCGCTCGGTCTGTGCGGCGAGGGCGAAGCGGGCCGGCTGATCGACGACGGCCGGACCACCTACGGGGACAAATGGGTGGTCAACCCCTCCGGCGGCTTGATCTCCAAAGGACACCCGCTCGGCGCGACCGGTCTCGCGCAGTGCTCCGAGCTGACCTGGCAGCTGCGCGGAGCGGCGGACAAGCGGCAGGTGGACGGCGTCACCGCCGCCCTGCAACACAACATCGGACTCGGCGGCGCGGCCGTCGTCACCGCCTACCAGCGCGCCGACCGCTGACCGGCCCGCCGAACTCGACGAGGAGTGCAACACATGGGACACATCGAAGCCGCCAAGGACGTCAACGCCGCCCCCGAAGCCCTGTGGGCGGTCGTCTCCGACCCGCACAGCTGGGACAAGTGGTTCACCATCCACGAGCGCTTCATGGAGGAGCCGCCCGCTGTGCTCAGCGCGGGCGCCAAGCTGGTCGCGAAGATCGTGATGCTCGGTATGGCGAACAAGCTGGAGTGGACGATCGTCTCGGTGGACGCGCCGAACAAACTGACCCTGGGCGGCACCGGCATGGCGGGCGTGCGGACCGAGTTCACCTTCGACATCAGGCCCAACGGCGATGGCAGCACCATCCTGGTGTCGGGCGACTTCGAGGGCGCGTTGATCAAGGGCGCGCTCGGCAAAGCGGTGGAGAAGGACGGCATCAAACAGCTGGACCGCTCCCTCGACCAACTCGACGCCCTGGCCTCCGCGGCATGAGCGGTCAGGCCCGGAGGCGGCAGCGGAGTGTGACCACGCAGGGCCCCGCTCGTGCCGGAGAGGAAACAGCATGAGCGGTCAGGCCCGGAGGCGGCAGCGGAGTGTGACCACGCAGGGCCCCGCTCGTGCCGGAGAGGAAACAGCATGAGCGGTCAGGCCCGGAG